>CACZOE010000174.1 GCA_902782695.1 uncultured Lachnospiraceae bacterium
AGTCGCATTTGCGCGAGTGGCTCAGTGGTGGAGCACCTCCTTGCCAAGGAGGGGGTCGCGGGTTCGAGTCCCGTCTCGCGCTTTTTTCTATGTAATTTTTTAGGTGATGTCCCGGTGGGACATAATCATAACTTTATCAAAGGTTATAATCTATGAAGGATCTGTTCATAAAAATTAAGTCTAAACTAGGTATTGCGATACGTAAATCATATGAGCTTCCCCTATGGAAATGGCTGATCGTTTGTTTTGTATTATCTGTCATAGAGGTTGTTCTTCTTGAAATACTCGGAAGACGGTCTATTCTTACACCATTTGTATTTATCTTTCATAATCCAATTATTTTTGTATATAATATTCTTATTGTATATTTTACCCTTTCAATTTCTCTTCTTTTTAAAAGAAGAGGATTTGCAATGGGTCTTATTATGATTCTATGGCTTGCTGTAGGAACTATAAATTTTGTTCTTCTCGGTTACAGGATCACTCCATTCTCGGCTATTGACTTTCTGATGTTTTCAGATGTTCTGAGTATGTTTAACATATATTTCAACATGATCCAGAGAATAGCGATAGTTGCTGGAGTCATTATATTTATCATTATTATCGTTATAGCATTTCTTAAAACACCAATAATAAAAGGTAAGGTTAACTATATTCAGGGTTCCATAGTAGTACTTGTTTCCTTTACCATAGTTTATATAATGACATTCGTAGCACTGGAAACTTCGCTTATATCCGACAAATTTACTAATCTTGGAACTGCATATAAATCCTACGGTTTTGCTTATTGTTTTTCTAACAGCGTTATAGATCAGGGAATAAGCAAGCCTGATGATTACAGTGAAGCACTTATAAATGAGATAGCTTATCATGCTCTTGGAACAGCTGATGATGTTAATGATATAAAATGGCACTATAAAAATAATCAGAAACAATATCCTGATATAATAATTATTCAGTTAGAATCATTTATAGATATTGGAAGAGTAAACGGAGTTCATACAAATATTGAATCAATTCCAAATTTTAAAAAATTTGAAGAAGAGTATCCTTCTGGTTTTCTGACTGTACCTGCAATAGGAGCTGGAACAGCTAATACCGAGTTTGAGATTCTGACTGGTATGAAAAGCAAGATATTTGGAGCCGGTGAGTATCCTTATAAAACTGTACTCACACATACCCCTTGTGAAAGCATGGCTCAGATACTTCTTAAAGAAGGATATGGGACTCATGCAATACATAATAATAAAGCCAAATTTTATTCAAGAGATGAAAGCTACGCAAATCTGGGATTCCAGACCTTTACTTCACTTGAATATATGAAACATTATAATAAAACACTTACCGGATGGGCAAAGGATGACTGTCTCCCAGGAGAAATACTTGCAGCTATGGATTATGATGAACAAAGTGATTTTGTCTTCACAATTTCAGTACAAGGTCACGGAAGATATCCTAAGTCTGAACTTAAATCCATTGAACATGTAAAGGTTACTCTTGATTCAGAAGACCCTGAGCTTACAAATCAGTTCGGTTACTTCGTAAATCAGTGTTATGAAATGGATCAGATGATCGGTGAATTAAAAAACACACTGGATAAAAGAGGAAAAGACTACGTTCTGGTATTATATGGTGATCATATACCTAGTCTTACATTTGAAGACGGACAGTTTAATACCGGAAAAGAAAACCAGACAGAATATGTAATTATCAGTAATTTTGATACCGGACTGGAGGATAAGGATATCTACTCCTATGAGCTTTCTGATTACCTGCTGAGAGCTCTCGGCTTCAAACCGGGTATAATTCAGGATATTCATAAAGCTTATTTTGATGAGGATCTTATAAATTCACAGATTAATGAAACTTCCTCAGATGAAACCGCCGATTCTACTGATGAAGCTGCTACTTCTGAAGAAAATGAATCAGAGGAGAAAACTCCTTTTGATAAAAATGTTCATGAAATACAGTATGATATGCTCTATGGTGGAAAATACATATATAATTCCATAGAACCTTATGGAAGAGTAGATATGAGACTGGGTCTTTATGATACTGCAATAAGTGCGATAAATTATAATTCTTCAACGGGAAGTATAGTTGTTAGAGGCGAGAATTTCACGACATTCTCTAAAATCCTTATAAATGAAGAAAGGATGCCTACAACATATATAGATGAAAACACTATAATGATCATACCGGAAGAAGTTTCAGCCCCACCTGAAATCGGTGATACATTTGTTGTTGCCCAGATTGATAAGGATAAACACGAATTAAGCCGGTCAGCTTCTATGAATTATTCCGGCGAATAAATGGAGGAAATATGATAAGAGAAGACATTAGAAATGTAGCTATTATAGCTCACGTTGATCACGGTAAAACAACCCTTGTGGACGGTCTGCTGAAGCAGAGTGGCGTATTCCGTGAAAACCAGGAAGTTGCCGAAAGAGTTATGGACTCGAATGATATCGAAAGGGAAAGAGGAATCACAATCCTTTCCAAAAATACGGCTGTTATGTACAATGATATCAAGATAAATATCATTGATACTCCAGGACATGCTGATTTCGGTGGAGAGGTTGAGCGTGTACTGAAAATGGTTGACGGTGTTATCCTTGTAGTAGACGCATTTGAAGGTCCTATGCCACAGACAAGATTTGTTCTTCAGAAGGCTCTAGCTCTTGATCTTGCAGTTATTGTCTGCGTTAACAAGATAGACAGACCTGACGCTCGTCCTGAAGCGGTTGAGGAAGAGGTTCTTGAGCTTCTCATGGATCTTGATGCAAATGATAAACAGCTGGATTGTCCATTTGTTTATGCTTCAGCACGTGAAGGTGTTGCATCCTATAGTGCTGAAGAGCCCGGAACAGATATGAAACCTCTTTTTGAGACTATAATCAAATCCATCCCTGCACCTGAAGGTGATCCAGACAGAGGTCTTCAGATACTCATAAGTACCATAGATTACAATGAATATACAGGTCGTATAGGTGTAGGAAAAGTTGATAATGGTATGATTAAGGTAAATCAGGAAGCTCTTATCGTTAATCACCATGATCCTTCACGTAAAGAAAAAGTTAAAATAACCAAGCTTTATGAGTATGACGGTCTGAGTAAGGTTGATGTAAATGAAGCTACTGTAGGTTCTATAGTTGCTGTATCAGGAATTGCTGATCTTAAGATTGGAGATACTATTTGTTCCATAGATGAACCGGATGCTATTCCATTCCAGAAGATTACAGAACCGACTATTTCCATGAATTTCCTGGTTAATGATTCACCTCTTGCTGGAAAAGAAGGAAAATTTGTAACCAGTCGACAGATTCGTGACAGACTTTATAAAGAGCTTAATACAGATGTTTCTCTCAGGGTTGAGGATACAGAATCCACAGACTGTTTCAAGGTTTCAGGTCGTGGAGAATTACACCTTTCTGTGCTTATAGAGAATATGCGAAGAGAAGGTTATGAATTCGCCGTAAGTAAAGCTGAGGTTATCTATAAAGAAGATGAACGTGGTAAGAGACTTGAACCATATGAAATGGCAGTTATCGATGTTCCTGATGAATTCTCAGGTACTGTTATAAATATGCTGAGCATTCGTAAGGGTGAGCTTTCAGGAATGGCTCCAACAGATGGAGGGATCACAAGACTTGAATTCAGAATTCCTTCAAGAGGCCTTATCGGTTTCAGAGGAGAATTCCTTACTGCTACAAAAGGTAATGGAGTAATAAATACTATATTTGATGGATACGATCCTTATAAAGGTGATATAAGCTATCGTTCAAACGGAAGTCTCATAGCATTTGAAGCAGGAACCTCTGTAACCTATGGACTTTTCAACGCTCAGGAAAGAGGTACTCTTTTTATCGGTCCTGGCGTAGATGTATATGCAGGAATGGTAGTAGGTGAGACTGGAAGACAGGAAGACATTGAAGTAAATGTATGTAAGACTAAACATCTTACTAATACCCGTTCTTCCGGAGCAGATGAAGCTCTTAAACTTGTTCCACCAAAACAGTTATCTCTTGAACAGAGTCTTGATTTCCTTGATAATGATGAGCTTCTGGAAATAACTCCAGAAAACCTTAGAATAAGAAAGAAGATACTTGATTCACGTCTCAGAATGAGAGCTAATCGTAATGGTAATTAAATAGAAAGGGGAAATGTATGCGTAATCTAACAATGCTCATGGATTACTATGAGCTCACAATGGCAAATGGTTACTTTGTAACAGGTAACAAGGATAAGGTCGCAGTATTTGATATGTTCTATAGAACAAACCCGGACGGTGGTGGTTTTGTTATCAGTGCCGGTCTTGAGATGCTTATAGATTATGTGAAAAATCTTAAATTCACAGATGATGATATTGAATATCTTCGTGGACGTAAAATGTTTGACGAAGGTTTCCTTGATTATCTTAAGAATTTTAAATTTACAGGTACAATAGAAGCTGTTCCGGAAGGAACTATCGTTTATCCAAATATTCCTATAGTTACAGTTACAGCTCCTATTATTGAAGCACAGCTCCTTGAGACAATGCTTCTCATATGCATTAATTTCCAGTCACTGATTGCAACAAAGGCAAACAGAATTACCAGAGCAGCCGGAGACGCTGTAGTAATGGAGTTTGGTGCCAGACGTGCTCAGGGACCGGATGCTGCAGTATGGGGCACCAGAGCTTGTTATATAGGTGGTGTAAATACTACAGCTACTGTTATGGCAGATCAGCAGTTTGGCGTAACCGCTGTTGGTACAATGGCTCATAGCTGGGTTGAATTCTTCCCTTCAGAATATGAATCATTTAAAGCATATTGTGAGATATACCCTGATAACAGCGTACTTCTCATTGATACATTTGATATACTTGAAAGCGGACTTCCAAATGCGATAAAAGCAGCTCATGAAGTTCTTGAACCTATGGGTAAGAGACTTAAGGGCGTTCGTATAGATAGTGGTGACCTTGCTTACTTCTCTAAAAAGATAAGAAAGAAGCTGGATGAAGAAGGTCTCAATGATTGTTCAGTAGTTGTTTCAAATAGTGTTGACGAGTACCTTATAGATTCCCTTAACAAACAGGGAGCACGTATCAACTCCTATGGAGTAGGTGAAAGAATGATCACCTCCAAATCCGATCCTGTATTCGGTGGAGTTTATAAGCTTGTTGCAGTTAAGGAAGGTGAAACCTTCGTTCCAAAGATCAAGATTTCAGAAAACATCGAGAAAATCACAAATCCAGGAAAGAAGAAAGTCTACAGAATATATAGTCAGAAGACAGGCTATGCTATAGCAGATCTTCTTACACTTGCTGATGAAAAACCGGATTTCAGTGAATCCTATACATTCATCGATCCATCTATGCCATGGAAGAACATGAAGTTCAGAAATGTAGATGCAAAACCTCTTCAGGTTACTATCTTTAAGGATGGTGAATATGTATATAATCAGCCTTCACTTAAAGAGATTCAGGAGTTTGTAAAGAGTCAGCTGAAGAATGAGATATGGGAAGAAGAGCAGCGTTTCTATAATCCACATATCCATTATCTGGACCTGTCTGTAGAACTCTACGAAACAAAGAAGAACCTTCTCTCAGGAGCTGAATTCGTTGATTAATTGCTTCTTTCAGTAGGTTTTGACATAAGAGTCTATATATTGTATAATATGGTGGTTTATGAACATATATATTGATAATGAAACTGAATACATTGTTCCCGATCATTATGAATTCATAATTAATGACATGATAAACGGAACTCTTGAATATCTGGGCTGTAAATATGACTGTGAAGTTTCAGTCATTCTGACTGATAATCATGGTATTCAGGAGATCAATAGTTCTGAGCGGGGAATTGATGCACCAACTGATGTTTTATCTTTTCCAATGCTTGATTTTGACAGACCTAATGATCTTAGTTATGTTGAGAAATATCCTCAGGATTATTTTAATCCTGAAACAGGAGAGCTTCTGCTTGGTGATATTGTTATTTCTATTGACAAGATTAACAGCCAGGCGGAGGAATATGGACATTCTGATAAGAGAGAACTTGCTTTTCTTGTTACTCACAGTATGCTTCATCTCTTTGGATATGATCATATAAAAGAAGAAGACAGACTGATCATGGAAAAGCTTCAGTCTGAAATCTTAGAAAAGAAAGGATATACTAGAGATTATGAATAAGAAATTATTTGCTCTTACGACTGCATTTGTACTTTCACTTTCTGTACTTGGTGGATGTGGAAAATCTGAAGAGGCTGAGGTTACTACAGAGGCTCAGTCTTACACCGTAAATCTTTCAGAAAACTCAATGATTGATAAGGCTTCTGATGTAATGATGTCAAAAGACGGAAAAGTCATGAGTGATCTGAACGGAGAATGGATAGATCCCGCCGTTGCAAAGCAGAGATATGTAGCAGTAATGGTTAACAATATCATTGATGCCATGCCTCAGTCAGGTGTTGAGCAGGCTGATGTAATATATGAAATGCTTGAAGAGGGTGGTATAACACGTCTTATGGCTATATTCCAGTCTGATTATACTGGAATTGAGAAAATAGGACCTATCAGAAGTGCAAGACACTATTATGATAGAAAAGCACTTGAATATGATGCTGTATTTGGACACTGGGGACAGTCAATCTACGCTCAGCATGAGTTTGAAATGCTGAAGGATCTGGATCAGCTTGATTTTAACGGCAAAGATGGTTCCTACGGTTTCAGAGCTTCTGACAGAGTAGCACCTCATAATGCTTACTCTTCTGGTGAAAACATTAAAAAAGCTATAGAAGCTGATGGTTTTGACCAGGAAAAGGATCCTAAGTATAAAAAGATGTTTAGTTTCAATTTCGAGATCACTGAACTTGAGAATGGAACAGCAGCTAACAAAATCACAACAGCCTATAACGAAGGCAGAAAGCCTTGGTTTGAATATGACTCAGAATCTGGTCTTTACAAGAGATTCCAGTATGGTGAACCTCAGATAGATGCTGAGACAGGTAATCAGCTGGCATTTGAAAATGTAATTATCCAGTATGCACCTCATAGAAACATTAAAAACGATCAGGTCGGATGTATCGATATAGATTTCACCGGAAAGGGTGAAGGCTACTATGCTACAGGTGGAAAAATCATTCCTATCAAATGGGAAAAGAAGGCTAAAAAGAAACATATCAATTACAGCATTACAGACGGACTTCTTGATAACGGTGCAAAGAAGGGTAAATGCTCTGATTATGGTGTAACACAGTTCTTTACAGCTGATGGTCAGCCACTTAAGCTTAATCCTGGAAAGACCTGGGTAACAGTTTTCCCTGATGACAACAAAGAAGGTATTGTTATCGAATAAATATTTAAATAACATTCCGAACTTAGTGAGGAATCTTTATATGTCAAATAATAAACTATATGACATTTGCATAATCGGCGCAGGTGCTTCAGGACTTGCCGCCGCCATTGAAAGCTCCCGCAGGGGGCTTTCTTGCGTAGTGGTGGACAAGAATAAAAAGGCAGCTTCGAAGCTTTATGGCACCGGAAATGGCAGATGTAACCTTACAAATGACAATTGGGACGATGATGTATATTATGGAAATACATTTCCTTTTGAAGTGTTTGATCATATATATACCCTGACAGGTAAGCGTCCCAGAAATTTTATCATCGATTATTTTAAGGATCTGGGCATCAGCACCTTCAATAAAAACGGATATTATTATCCTGAAAGTATGCAGGCATCTTCTGTAGTCTGGGCACTGCTTGACGCAGCGAAAGGGTATGGAGCTGAGATAATAAATAGTTTTGAAATATTTGATATAGATATTAATTCAAAGGATGATATATTTTATTATACTGTTTTCAGCACTGAAACTAATGAGGAAGGTAACAGAGTACGTATCAATGCCAGAAACATTCTGCTTGCTTCAGGTGGTCTTTCACAGGTAAAGTATGAAAGAACCAATAATAACCCTGAAGTTCTTGTAAGAGACTCTTTAGGCATTAAAATAAATGAATTTAAACCAGGTCTCTGTCCTGTATCAGTAAATGAAGACCTTTCCAGTCTGGCCGGAGTACGTGTCAAAGTCAGAATGAATTCAGGAAATAAAACTGAAGTAGGAGAGCTGCAGATCACTGAAAAATTAGTAAGTGGTATTATTACATTTAATATGTCTTATTATATGGAGCCTGGAAGTAAAATAAAAATAAGCGTTCTTCCAAGGATATCTACTGATGAATTTGTTGAGAGCTTTAAATCCATCAGATTAAAGCTCCCTGAAAAACCGCTCCTTCTGTTTTTAAATGGATATGTAAATGATAAACTAGCCAGATATTTTATAGATAACCAATATGGTGAAATAGGTAACAATATAAGGATCAAAGATATAACTGAAACCGGCATCAGAGAACTATATGATGAGATGACGGGCTGGACACTAACAGTTAAAGAGAAAAAAGGGTTTGAAATGTCTCAAGCAAGCATAGGTGGAATCCCAACACACTTAATTAATCCTGAAACCATGAAATTAAACGGTGATAGCCCCGTATATAAAGGACTGTATGCCACTGGTGAAATAACTGATGTTATTGGTAAATGTGGTGGCTATAATCTGACATATGCATTTATAACAGGTTATCTCGCAGGGAGAAGTATAAAGTGATCAAAATAAGTGGAATAAAAATGAAACCCGGCTACTCCGAGAAAGATCTGGAGCAGAAAATATATAGACTTCTAAAGATAAAAACCTGCAAGTCCTGGAAGATACTTAAACAGTCTCTAGACAGTAGAAAACACGATAATATTCATTACGAAATAAGTGTTGGTATTTTTATAGAAAATGAAGATAAAATAGTACGTAATATTAACAATAATAATATTATGTTAACAAACGAGACTATTTATTCATTCCCTCATATAATAAATACAGATTTACGTGAATATATAGATATAAATCCTTACTTCAGACCTGTGATCATAGGTTCAGGTCCAGCAGGATATCATGCTGCCATAGAGCTTTGTCATGCTGGTTTTAAACCAATTGTAATAGAACGAGGAAAATGTGTTGAGGATAGAGTAAAGGATATAGATTCCTTCTGGAATGAAAATCGTCTTAATACTGAGTCCAATGTATGTTTTGGCGAAGGTGGCGCAGGCACATTTTCCGATGGTAAACTAAATACCGGCAATAAAGATAAAGGCGGATACTTTAAAGAGGTTCTTGAAATATTTGCGAAGTATGGAGCAGATCCTTCAATTCTTTATAATGCAAAACCGCATATTGGCACTGATGTCCTTCGTAATATTCTAAAAAATATGCGTAATGAAATAATAAGGCTTGGAGGAGATGTTCGTTTTTGTAATAAACTTAACTCTATAGATATTTGTAATGATAATAAAGATAATTCTTCTTCCTTACCCCTTTATAGATTAAGTATTGAAAACACGGATACGCATGAATCTTATGATTTATATACATTCAGTGTAATACTGGCCATAGGTCATAGCGCGACGGATACCTACAAAATGCTTCTGGATAAAGGGTTTGACATGGAGCAGAAACCTTTTGCTCTTGGAATAAGAGTAGAGCATAATGCTGAAAGCATTAATAAAGCCATGTACGGAGAGAATTTTAGAGACCTATATGGTGACAGTCTTCCTACAGCTGATTATAAACTGGTATATCATACCGCATCTGGCAGGAGTGTGTTTTCCTTCTGTATGTGTCCAGGAGGCTATGTGGTTGATTCATCTTCAGATTTAGAAGCTGTCTGTATAAACGGTATGAGCTATAGTGGCAGAGACGGGGAAAATTCAAATTCTGCCATAATAGTTAACATCACACCTGAAGATTATAATTCTGATTATGTTCTGGCAGGAGTTGATTTCCAGAAGGAAATTGAAAGAAAAGCCTATATTGAAGGTAATGGTACCATTCCGGTTCAGATATATAAGGATTTAAAAGCAGACAGAAAAACCGAAAAACTGGAAGATATAAAACCTGCTATAAAAGGAAGCTGGAATTTTGGGAATCTGAGAAATGTACTGCCTGATTTTGTTATAGATGCTCTGCTTGAAGCTATGCCTGTATTTGGAAGAAAAATCAAGGGATATGACAGAGATTCTACTGTCCTTAGCGCAGTTGAATCAAGAAGCAGTGCACCTGTAAGAATACTCAGAAATAACGATATGAACAGTATCAGCTACTCCGGAATCATCCCCTGTGGTGAAGGAGCTGGCTATGCCGGAGGTATAACCTCCTCCGCAGCTGACGGTATTAAAGCAGCCGAAGCAGTATCCGAGTATCTGATAGAACCTCTTATCAGAGCATATAAAGAATATGAAGAATCAAGATATACAAAGAAAGAAGGATAATATAAATGGATATGAATATTAATATCAGGGAGACTCTCAGATATAAAAAGAGAATAGTTATCAAGGTTGGTTCCTCCTCCCTGGTTCATCAGGAAACCGGTGAGCTTGATTTTGTTAAAGTTGAGAGGATGATACGTATAATCAGCGATATCAAAAATCAGGGTAAGGATGTGGTTCTGGTATCCTCCGGAGCTATCTCTGTAGGACGCAAAATACTTGGTCTTGCCAAAAAACCTGAGGTTCTTTCAATGATCCAGGCTTGTGCCGCATTAGGACAGGGCGAACTGATGATGCTTTATCAGAAGCTGTTCATGGAATATAATCATAAAGCAGCTCAGGTCCTTCTTACATTTGATGTTATAACAAATGATGAAAGACGTAAAAACGCAGAGAATACATTAAAGCAGTTACTGGATCTGGATATCATTCCTATCGTAAATGAAAATGATACTGTGGCTACAGAAGAAATAGAATTTGGAGATAATGATACACTGTCAGCTATAGTTTCTACTCTTATCGGAGCAGATATGCTTATTCTCCTGACAGATATCGATGGATTCTACACTGATGATCCAAGAAAAAATCCAAATGCAAAAAGACTGTCTGTAATTGATAAAATAGATGATAAATTAAAGGATATGGCTAAAGGTACAGTTTCAAGATATGGAACCGGAGGAATGTACACTAAAATAGCCGCTGCACAGATAGCAAATCATTCCGGTGCTGAAGTAGCAATTCTTGAATCCAGTGATATGGAGATTATTCACAGACTAATGGATGGAGAAGATGTAGGAACTATCTTTTTAAGTGATACATCTACAGAATTTGATATTATAGATTTTATAAAAAATAAAAAGTATCTGGATAAATAGTTTTAGTATATATTTTTATTAAAAAAATTCAGCGAGGTGACTATGAGTATACTAGGCGGTCTTAAACCTGAGAAAGTATTTGAATATTTTGAAAAGATATGTTCCATTCCTCATGGATCCGGTGAAACTACACTTATTAGCGAATATATCGCTGATTTTGCCATTAAACACGGTCTGGAATATATCCAGGATGCATCAAATAATGTAATAATATATAAGCAAGGACAAAACGGTGGAGAAAACTCAGAAACCGTTATTCTTCAGGGACACATGGATATGGTCTGTGAGAAAACCCCTGATTCAGATATAGACTTTCATAATGATGGTCTTTCACTTGTTCTTGAAGATGGTGTTATTTCTGCTAAAGGCACCACTCTTGGTGGAGATGATGGAATAGCAGTAGCCTACATGCTGGCAATTCTGGATAGTTATGATATAAAGCATCCGCCTCTTGAATGTGTATTTACAGTAGATGAAGAGATAGGTATGCTTGGAGCCTCAGCTCTTGATATGTCAAATCTAAAGGGACGAAAGCTTCTGAATATTGATTCAGAGGATGAAGGCTACCTACTTGTATCCTGTGCAGGTGGAGCTACAGTAACTCTGCATTTCCCATTTATCAGAAGAGGCGCACAGGGAAAGTGTTATAAGATAAATGTATCTGGTCTCCTTGGAGGCCATTCCGGTATAGAAATAGATAAGGGAAGAGCAAACGCTGATATACTTCTGTCAAAAGTATTAAAGGATCTTCTTTTTATTGATGACAGTCTGAGAGTAATATCTGTAAAGGGTGGACTTAAGGATAACGCCATACCCGTACAGGCTGAAGCTGAGATAATCTCAAATAATCCTGATGCTTTATTTGAATCGATCAAAGATTTAGAAGCAGAAATAGTTTCTGAGTATAAAGAAACTGATCCTGGAATAAAAATCACTATTGAGGAGTGGGAAAGAAAAGATTATTCTATCTATCCTCTTGATGAAATGAATAACCTTTCAATTCTGATGGCTCTCAGCAGTATGCCATATGGTATCAAAAAAATGAGTTCAGATATAGAAGGCCTTGTGCAGACTTCTCTAAATCTGGGAATCATGTATACAACAGAAAATGAGATAGTTCTGTCCTTCAGTGTAAGAAGCAGTGTTGCTGCTGAAAAGAAGGAAATGATAGAAGAGCTGGAGCTTCTTTCCAAATCTGCCGGAGGATATATGGAAGTATCCGGAGATTATCCAGCCTGGGAATATAGAAAGGATTCACCACTCAGAGATCTGATGACAGAAACCTTTGAAGAAATGTTCGGAAAGAAAATGATAGTTCAGGCTATTCATGCAGGTGTAGAATGCGGACTTTTTGCCGATGCACTGGAAGGTCTGGACGCTGTATCCTTTGGACCGGATATGCTTGACATACATACTCCAAAAGAACGCATGTACGTCGACAGTGTATCCAGGACCTGGGATTATTTAATAAATGTTCTATCAAAGCTTTAATGGGGAGCAAGAGCCACTTTTCTTAATGGCTCATTTATGAGAGGGGGTATATATATGGAAGGTACCGGTCTTGTACTTGCAGGAGGTGGTGGAAAAGGAATATATCAGGTAGGTATGCTTAAATCTCTTGCAGAGGCGGGCTTACTTAATGATATTGTTGCTGTTTCTGGAACTTCAATAGGTTCTGTTAATGCTGTTCTTTTTGCAGAGGGAATAGCAAAATTTAATGGAGATAATTATATAAAAAATGCTGTAGCTCAGATGGAGCGAGTCTGGGATGACATCGATTTTAGTGTATTTTTTAATGTAGATACAGCAGGACTAAAAGCTGGAGACAGTCATTTTTCCAGAAATGCAACTTCAGCTCTTATTGATAAGACTCTTGATTATAGTCTTTTTAAGTCCATGGTTCCTACATTTGTAACCTGCGCAGGTTGTCCTGAAGGAATTATTTCCTATGAACAGATAACCGAAGAAGAAGTTAAGTTACTTACCTCAGCGTCAACAGAAGAAACCTATAGAAATTATATAACCAGCTATATGCAGTTAAATGATAAAGAAAATGATTATATTAAATCTGCCATACTAGCTACAACGGCTCTACCGGTAATATATTCACCTGTCCAGATAGAGGACAGACTCTATATAGATGGTGGTGTAAAAGATAATGTACCTGTAAAGCCACTATATGATCTAGGTATACGGAGATTTATAGTTATTGAACTAACCTCTGAAAGTGCCATAAATCCGGCTGACTACCCAGAAGCAGAAATTATAGATATTCTTCCAAGTCATGACCTTGGTTCATTACTGAGTGGAACCATGAATTTTGATAAAGAAGACAAAGCAGTAAAAAAAGAGATAGGCGTACGAGACGGCAGAAGATATGTAAAAACTCTTTTTGAAAAGGATGAAATATATATAAAACTCGAAAGAGAACTGGCTGTCAGAGATTATGAAAATATAATACAGCAGAGAGATTTTGACAGAAAATATAATTCTCTCAGTAAAGATGTTAACAGCAGATTTGACTATATTAAAAATCTGGAAGAATCACTTAAATAATCTGGATTATGATAATAAAGAGGAAGATTTTTTATGGGTATCTTAATATTAAATCAAAATATGATTACTTCCGACAGTATTAAAAAGTGGCTGGAAAACAAAGGCGCTGGAGCCTTTGACTTTATACTGAAAATTGCTGTAGCTATAGTATTATTCTATCTGTTATGCAAAGTTCTCAAAAAGATTTCCACATCCATCCTAAAAAAACTGGATAAAAGAGGAGTAGATCAGATAGCCAGCAGATTTATAATGAATCTGATAAGATATGGAATAATTATATTTGCCATATTTACGATTATAACGCAGCTGAATATAGTAAAAGAAGCTTCCATAGCCGCTCTTGTTGCTTCTGCCGGTGTTGGAATCTCACTCGCCATGCAGGGAGCACTTTCAAACTTCGCAGGTGGAGTACTTCTTCTGGTCATTAAACCATTTAAAAAAGGGGATTATATCGTAATCCCGAATGCAAATGTCGAAGGCATAGTAGAGGAGATTCAGACCTACTATACAACTATACGTACAATTCTTGATGAAACAGTAAAAATCCCTAACTCACAGCTCACAAATAATAGTGTAATAAATAAACAGGGTGATGAAACAAGAGCTCTTATAGTAAAAGTAAATGTAAAATATGATTCTGATATAGCTTCAGCCAAGAATATATTAAATAATATACTGGATGATCAGTCCTATATTCTGGATAATGGAAAAGATGTTTTCGTTGAAGAACTGGGAGAGAGTGCAGTAGTACTTGGAATTCTATGTATAGTTCCTGTACTAAAATATAATATTGTCAGAAGAGAGCTGAATGAAAAAATCATTCTCGAGTTCAGAAAACATGGCATCGAAATACCATACAACCAATTAGATGTTCATATTACAGAAAAAAAATGAATGATAGCATTTATACATAAAAATGAATGATAGTATTTATACATCAAAGAGTAAATGCTAACAATTAATTGATTTATTCTTGTTTTATGGTAAACTAATAAGAGTTTGTTTTAAAAACTATATATATAGGAGAGAATTATTATGAGTAATGAAAAACGTGACAACTGGGGGTCTCGTTCCCAGTTTATTCTCGCTTCAATTGGATCAGCAGTTGGTCTGGGTAATGCCTGGCGTTTTCCAGGTCTTGCAGCAAAACATGGTGGCGGAGCTTTCTTAATGGTATATCTGCTTGCCATGCTGGTTATCGGAATTCCATTCCTTATGATGGAAATTTCTATAGGACGAAAGATGCATCGTGGTGTTCCAGGTGCACTTCGAGCTATTAATAAGAAAACTGAACCTATAGGCTGGTTTGCAGTATCAAATGCGTTTGTTATATCTGTTTATTACGCAGTTGTATTTGCATGGGTTATTATGATGGCTTTTGCCAGCTATAAATTTGCTGGTCTTACAGGTGACTCTGAAACAGCTTCTGGAATATGGGCTGGCCTTATCAAAACAACAGGTACTACCTCTGGTTACGGAACTATATCATTCCCTGTTCTGGGATGTCTTGTTATTGCATGGGTTCTGATTTATGCATGTATTCGTAATGGTCCTGGCACTGTTGGAAAGGTTGTTAAATATACAGTATTTCTTCCTGTTATCTGTCTTGTTATTCTTGCTGTAAAGGGAATAGCAATGCCAGGAGCAATTGAAGGATTAACTAAATTCTTTTTACCGGATTTTTCAACTCTTGGAAAACCTGAAATCTGGATTGATGCTATAGGACAGGTATTTTATTCACTGTCTATTATGATGGCTATTATGGTAGCTTACGGTTCATTCCTTGATGAAAAAAGTAATGTTGCAGTAGATTCTATAATTATAGCTTTTTCAGATTTTGCAATCAGTGTTCTTTCAGGTATTGTTCTCTTTACTACAATGAGTGGAACAGGTCAGTTAGATAACATGACAGCATCCGGAATTGCAACTGCATTTATAGTTTATCCTCAGTCTATTGTACTTTTAACAAACAGTGGCGTAGCTAATGCAATATTCGCATTCGTTTTCTATTTCTGCCTGTGTACACTTGCAATAGATAGTGCATTTTCTATTATAGAAGGTGTATCAACTGCAATTTCTGACAAATTTCATTTATCACATAAGAAAACAACACTTACACTTTGTATCGTTGCAAGTATTCTTTCTCTTTGGTTTATAACAGGTGCTGGTCTGGCTTGGCTGGATATCGTTGATAACTGGTGTAATGCCTACAGCCTGATCTTAGTTGGTATACTTGAAGCAATTACGATTGGATGGCTGTTTGATCCAAAGAAGGTTCTTAAGGAAGTTAACCGCAATACAGAAAACTTTAAAATGCCTGCATGGTGGTTTGTGACTTCAATTAAGTTTCTTGCACCTCTTACATTAACAGGATTTTTCTTATGGAATATTGTTTCACTGTTTAAATCAGGTGGTATCTATGGTGCAGCAGATGGATATTCTTTTGCATCAAATATAATTGGTGGTTGGTTAATCCTTGCACTTTGCATCCTAAGTGGTTTTATTGTAAAGCTTATTGAAAAGAATATGAAGAAGAATGGCTATAAGCCTGATGAGGATGTATGGGAAGATACATCTGAAGGCTGATGACCAATAAAAAAGAATAAACACATGTACTTATATAGGAGAGGGGTGTTAATCACATGGACGAGAAGAAAAAAGCTATAAAAAGCAGGATGGGATTGAAAATAATTATATTGTTTACTGTCTTTTTCTGCTTTATAGGTTTTAGGAGAGGTTCTGTTAAGGCTGAGACGTGGGGAGACTTCGAGTATACCGTGAATGGGGATGAGGTTGAAATATCCAAGTACAATGGTACGGATACAGAGGTTGAAATTCCGAAAAAAATTGATGGTAAAAGTGTAACGAGTATTGGGGAATGGGCATTTGATGATTGTAGCAGTCTGACCAGTATTGAAATCCCAACCGGTGTAACGAGTATTGAGGATTATGCATTTTATGGTTGTAGCAGTCTGACCAGTATTGAAATCCCGGATAGTGTAACGAGTATTGGG
>CACZOE010000175.1 GCA_902782695.1 uncultured Lachnospiraceae bacterium
TATGATTCTAAGAATCTCCAGACTAGCTTTAAAAGTAAAGAATTTGATGTAACGGGTAAGGCCTGTGGTCTTGATGTAGTTCAGAAGGTACATGTTAATCCTGCTGAAATATTAAATGTATACTGTAAAGAGAAAAAAGATGATTCATATATAGTAGTTACATCAAAAACTACTGATTCAGGGGTGGCTGTAACATATCCAAGTGTAGGAATATCTCTATCTAATGGTTATTCATGGACATATTCTGCAACATGGACTACCAGACAGAAACAAAATTATAAAAAAAGAGAAGGTGGAAACTTTACTGAAGAAGGTTATGCTACAGTTTATACTGATGAAGGATCTAAAAACCTTGAGGTTTCGTTTGACCTTACAGTTAATCCTGCGAGCGTTACAAGTGTTGTCTATGATGAAGAAGAAATAACTACGCCAAGT
This sequence comes from uncultured Lachnospiraceae bacterium, assembly GCA_902782695.1. Classification (GTDB taxonomy): domain Bacteria; phylum Bacillota; class Clostridia; order Lachnospirales; family Lachnospiraceae; genus Eubacterium_Q. The sequence goes on from CACZOE010000175.1 coordinate 436, forward strand.
GGTACAGAGCCTGTATATCCGGTAGCTACTGTCACCTGGTCTAATGGCGATATAGATAATGCCGATAGTCCGGGAGCGGAATATGGATATATTATATGGGAGCAGACAGATGATTATAAAAATGCATATAAGCAAAGAAATGGTGGAACTTATGAGATAACCGGAACTTATTATGATGCCATAAATGATGTTTCGTGTGACAAGTCTACTACTGTAACTGTAAATGTTACTCCTGCAACAGTTAAGAGTGTTGTATATAATGATGATGAAATTGAAGTAGAAAATGGAATCAGTCCCGTAAGTGATCTTCCTGAGAAAGCAAATGTTACCTGGTCAAATGGTGATAATGAGGATCTGGATATTACCTGGGATAGTATACCTGAAGAAAACTATAAAAATCTGAATAAAACAGAGACAACATTTAGTGTTACTGGAAGTGTTGATTGTGGAAACAATATAACAAAGGAAGTATCGGTAGATTGTAAGGTTAAGCCTGTAACAATTAAGGAAGTAGAATCATTTGATCAGATAGAAACCCTTGAAGAGGTATCTGTTGATACTAAGCTTCCTAAAAATGCTTTAGTTAAGTGGAGTAACGGACTCTCATCTACAGAGGATATTATTTGGGATGAGGTTGATAAAGATCAGCTGAGTACTCCGGATTCTACATTTGATATCAAGGGCAGTTTAAAAGACATAGAAGGAACTGACGATGCTGTATCCATTTCAGTATATGTAAAGCCGAAGACATTGGAAAGTCTCAAATGGTATGATGAGGAGACTGAGCAGGCGGCTGAAACCCAGACTGCAAAGGGAACAGTGTTCTATGATAATTATGACTGGAGTAAGATAAGCGGTAAACTGATTGCTGCCTATGATAACGGAACATCAGTTGTTTTTGGAATGGGAAGCAAGCAGATTAATGTATCTGATTATGATGAGGACTCAAAGGATTCTACTCAGACAGTAAAGCTTTCTTATACCTACGATAATGGTAAGGATGAGGCTGTTACAAAGAGTGTTGATATGGAGCTTACCCTGCATCTTCCGGCAAGTTTGGAGATTACTCCTTCGACTAAGCTCGAGTATATCAAGGGGCAGGAGCTGGATACGACAGGGCTTTCTGCTACTACATATTATGACGATGAAACTGTGAAGAAATATGCAGAAGGCTCGGTTAATTATGTGATTTCCGGATATGATAAGGACATTATTGGAAAACAGACCATAAGTGTAACTCAGGACGGAATGACTAAGACATTTGATGTATATGTAAAGCAGATTGCGAAGGTTGATTTTACCGGTCCTGCAAAGACTGAATATCTGGAAGGTCAGGATTTTGAACTTACAGGAACTTCTGCAGTTATTACATATAATAACGAGACTACGGATAATGCAAATGTTGCATTCAATGTGGATGGTGGAACTCTTGTTGCTGATGCGTTTTTATATCTTGATGATGTAAGCGTCAGTGAAAAGAAGCTGAAGGCTGGAAATTATATATTTAAAATCACTTATAAAAACTACAGCAGTGATGAGTATTTGATTGAAGTAAAGGCACCTGTAAAGGATGGAATAAGTCAGATAAGCGAAGATAGTCTGGACGCATTTAGCGATTTTGATGATACTTCACGTGCTGAAGATATAATAAATGCGCTGGAAGGAATTGTTATAAAAATGCCTTGTGCTGATGGCTCAACCACAGAAGTTGTTCTGACAAAGGAGATGATAAGTGAACCGGAGACTCTTAAGAAAGAGGACACAGAAGACCTTTCCGAATCAGAAAAGAAGATGGTCGAAGGTGCAGCTGCTGAAAATAAGGTAGTAAAGAAGATAGCGATAGAGATATCAAAGGATGAAGAGGATAATCCGGTATATACGTATGTATATGTACCAGTTGATAAGAAGCCGGAACCTACTCCTACTCCGACGCCTACAGCGACACCAACAGTGACACCAACAGCGACACCAACAGTTGAGCCAACGGCATCTTCAAAGCCAACGGATTCTCCGACGACTGAGCCTACGGTTAAATCGGATGTAACTCCAACTGCAGAGGTTACGGCAACTCCAGTTAGTGAGCCGAGCACAACACCGACCGCAGAAGTAACAGCAAAGCCAACTACTGTTCCGACAAGCAGTAATGTTGAGACAACACCGACTCCAACAAGTAATAAGCCTGAGACGACACCGACAGAGAAGCCAACACCAACGGCAGAAGTGACACCTTCTACAGAACCTGAAACTATAGAGGATGATGAGGTAGAAGCACCATCTAGTCCTACTGTTAAATCAGTAAAGAATACAAAGGGAAAGAAAATCAAGGTTAGCTGGAAGAAGGTTAAAGGCGCTAAAGGATATCAGGTTCAGTATGCTCTTAATAAGAGCTTTACGAAATCTAAAAAATCCGGCTCAACAACAAAGCTTACTCTTACTAAAAAAGGCTTCAAGAAGAAAAAGACATATTATGTAAGAGTGAGAGCTTACACA
>CACZOE010000176.1 GCA_902782695.1 uncultured Lachnospiraceae bacterium
AAGGCTGTGGAAGAGCTGGAAATGGATGATTCTATCGTGGTAAGAAAGGTTTCTGAGTATATAGAGACGGAGCCTTACGGACCTGTGGAACAGCCAAATTTCCTGAATGCTGTTATGGAGATAGAGACACCCCTCGAGCCTGATGAACTTCTGGCAATCATTCATGATATTGAGCAGGAAGCAGGACGAGAGAGGATAATTCACTGGGGACCTCGAACCCTGGATATAGATATCCTTCTGTTCGATGATATGGTTATTAATACAGAGTCCCTTACCATACCGCATCCAGAAATGCATAAGAGAGAGTTTGTCTTAAAGCCGCTCTCAGAGATAGCTCCATTTGTCTATCATCCGACTCTTCAGAAAAATGCGGTTCAGATGCTGGAGGCTCTGAAGAATGCTGAGTACGCCAGCGTTGATAGCGTTGACACTGAGAATTATGAAGAACTGGAGACACTGGAAACTCGTGGCAAGACGGTTATATATGCAGGCGTTCCAGGTGCCTATGCTGAAGAGGCTGCTATAAAGTTCTTCGGTGGACAGGTTGATTATAAAAATGTAAAAAAATTCGATGATGTTGTTAAGGCAGTTGCTGAGGGTAACGCTGACTATGGCGTTATTCCTATCGAAAACAGTTCTGCCGGATTTGTCACTGGTAACTACGATATCATCCGAACAAACGGTGTTAAGATAGTTGCAATGATAACCATCGATATAAATCATTGTCTCCTGGGACTTAAGGAAGCGCTTATTACTGATATAACTAAAGTGTATTCACATCCTCAGGGACTTATGCAGTGTAAAGATTATATAGATCAGAATGGTTTTAAGGCAGAGAGCGTAAGTAATACTGCCAGAGCTGCCCAGCGTGTCAGAGATGAAGGTATCAGAAGTCAGGCTGCCATTTCAAGTGAGAGAGCAGCAGAAATCTACGGCCTCAAGGTTCTTGAGAAGAATGTTAATTTTTCTTCTGATAATTCAACCAAGTTTGTTATCCTCACACGCCAGGAGGTATTCCTGAGTGATTCCATTAATGTAAGCATCTGTTTCACAACACAGCATAAGGTTGGTGCGCTTTACGATGTAATGGGTATAATTGACAGAAATGAACTGAACATGACCAGCATCGAGTCCCGCCCATCACTCAAACATAAGTGGGAGTACTGGTTCTATGTTACATTTGAAGGTAAGCTCACTGACAGAAATGTTACCAAAGCTCTTCGTGAGCTGAAGGCAAATACTGACGAGATGATTGTGTTGGGAACTTACTAAAGATTTAAGAATTGAATCGAAAAAATGACTTAGTGTCTTATTTGTGAATGAATTAAGAACAGTATTAGCAAAATGATTTAAAGGCTGATTTGATCGAATTGTTTAAGAATAAGAATTATCAAAAAATTCTTGACAAGCATGGTAGCTTTGTAGTAGTATAACTAGGCGTGTGAAATTTGAAACAGTGATTTTGAATTCACGGAGTTATTAAACTCACTAAAACGAAGTAGAGTATCCACTCTCACCTGGGAGGGCCTAAGAGCTCTCGGGTCGAATACATTTGTAATCAGTTACTGCTGATTTAGGGTGAGCGAGTAAGATCCTTTTGACGGAGGGTTTTTATGTCCCATCGGCAGTTTTAACTCTGATAAATGTTATGGATATCTCTATTATCGTAGAGGTATCCATTTTAAGTTTTATTGTATTTTTACGGAGGGCAAGGCAATAGACTACTTAATTAATGAACAGATTCGCGATAAGGAAGTAAGAGTTATAGGATCTGAGGGGAATCAGCTCGGGGTAATGAGCATTCAGGATGCAAGAAGTGCAGCAGAGGAAGCAGGACTTGATCTGGTTCGTGTTTCTCCAAATGCAAAACCACCTGTTTGCAAGATAATTGATTACGGAAAGTTCCGTTATGAGATTTCCCGTAAAGAGAAGGAAGCAAAGAAGAAACAGAAGATAGTTGAAATCAAGGAAGTTCGTCTTTCTCCAAACATTGAGGATAACGATCTGAATACCAAGGTTAGTCAGGCTAGAAAGTTCCTTTCAAAGGGTAACAGAGTTAAGGTTACTCTGAGATTCAGAGGACGTGAGCTTGCATACGTAAATCAGAGTAAGCCAATCCTTGATGATTTTGCTGAGAAGCTTGCAGATGTTTCTGTTATTGATAAGCCTGCAAAATTCGAGGGAAGAAGTATGACTATGTTTCTTGCAGCAAAGTCTAAATAAATAGTTGAAAATTCCAAATGACATGAGGCTTAACCGAATCGAATGCGGAATCATATATATGCAATATATTTCGATAGAATCGAAATTGTATAAAAAAGGAGGAAAAAAGAATGCCAAAGTTAAAGACAAAGAGAGCAGCAGCTAAGCGTTTCAAGGTTACAGGTACCGGAAAGCTTAAGAGAAATAAGG
>CACZOE010000177.1 GCA_902782695.1 uncultured Lachnospiraceae bacterium
CCTGCTCCTGCAGCAGCAACTACCGCTTCTACGCTATCAACGTCACAGCAAGGGTTATACTAACACATCTGATTATTCATTGCAAGTATTTTTTTATTTATATGCAAATTTTTTTGAGTTATCGATAAATAGTAACATTTGTGACCAAAGTTCAGCCATTTTGTGACCAAAATTTCTTGATTCTGTGACCAAAAAATGAAACTTGTTCACGCCAGACAATACAAGTAAAAAATTTATAAAAAACAGCAAATTTTTATAATAAATAAAATATTTTTAACATATAATCAAAATCACACACACTATTCAAAAAATCTATGAAAAGGAGAGCGATATTATGAAAAAAAATAGCGGTTTTTCACTTGTTGAGCTGATTATTGTTATAGCTATAATGGCAATACTTGCCGCTGCTATCCTGCCGGCACTTATACATTATATAGACAAAGCAAAAAAATCTGATGATATAGCTGCTGCCGATGGTATAGCCACTTCTTTTGAAGCCTGCATTGCAAATGATGATTATAGCGCAGCGATATCAAATATCCAGCGCACAGGTACCGGAAATATAGATTGTCTTCTTATTTCTACTGAAGGCGATACAGGCTGGACTAATTACACTACACTTTCAGGTACTTCAAATGATGATACTGATACTATAGATGACCTGATCAGTGAACTTAATCAGACATGCCCACCACCAGCACTTAAATATAGAAAGAGTGTTAATCCTCAAAACGTTCCTGCAGGTTATATACTTGGATCCGGAAGCTATGATGCAAACGGCTGGGCAGTAGCCATAAATAGTAAAGGCGAAATCTGCGTATTCATAACAGATGGAACCAAATCAAATGCAGTAAAGGGCGTTTCTGTAAACCCTATAAAATGTAGCGAATATAAGTAATTATCTGTAACACATATCTGCTGTTATTCAGGGAAAAACTCTAATATCTCATCATCATCCATGTCATCTGACGTTTCTTCTGTCAGATTTTCCCTGATGACAGTAACCACCTCTTCATACATTTTCATGGCCTTATCATGATTATCCTGGATAAACTCTCCTCTTCCTTCCTTAGCGGCTGCTTCAAGATCTGCAGCCAGCTCCGAAAGTTTTAATGCACCTATGGTTCTTGATGAACTCTTAAGTGAATGTACATATATTCCATAATTGCTCCAGTCATGAGAAATAAAACTTCTCTTAAGCGCCTGGGATTTTTCTTTTTCTTCATTAGAATACACTTCAAGTATAGATCTGTACATTCCTTCGTCATGTTCACAAAGCTTCAGCCCCGCCGAAATATCAACTCCGATACTCTTCAGTGCATTAAAAAGATCATTTTCTTTTTGTTCAACATCTGATGCCGCAACCTCTTCAGTCTTAACTATCTCATATTTATCCTCTGGAAGATATTTAATGATCATCTGTTCCAGTTCTTTTCCATCTACTGGCTTTGTGAGGTAATCATCAAATCCGATATCCAGATATCTCTCTTTAGCTCCCCTTATAACATCAGCAGTAAGACAGATGATCGGAGTATTCTCATTCTTTCTGTTTTCAAGAACTCTGATTTCCTTCATGGCTCTTGCCCCATCCATTCCAGGCATACGCTGATCCATGAGGATGATATCATATTTGTTCTTTGTGGACAGGGTAATAGAATCCGGCCCATTAAGAGCAGTATCGATATTTATTCCTGTCTTCTTCAGAAGATTGGAAACAACCAGAATATTCATCTCAGTATCATCAACAACAAGAATACGTGCCGACGGCGCACGGAAAGATTCTTTGTAATTATAGTTTTCTTCCTCTACAGGAGCTGCCGTCCTGTAATCACCTAAAGGCTTGTCATTTTCTATCTTCTGCCAGATTTCAAAAGAGAATATACTGCCCACACCATACTTGCTGTAAACCTTAAGTTCACTGCCCATAAGATTAAGCAGCTTTCTGGTTATGGTCATGCCGAGCCCTGTTCCTTCTATATTGCGATTTCTGACCACATCAAGTCTCTCAAAGGACTCAAACAGACGGGTCATATCACTTTCTTTTATTCCGATGCCCGTATCCTTTACTTCAAAAGAAAGCAGGATATTTCCATCATCACTTCTCTCTTTACCTTCTATAATGAGGGTTACGGTTCCTTTTTCTGTATATTTTACTGCATTTGTAAGCAGATTCATTACTATCTGATTAATGCGGGTATCATCTCCATACAGCTCTGTAGGAATCTTTGGATCAATACTTATATCCAGTTCAAGATTCTTC
>CACZOE010000178.1 GCA_902782695.1 uncultured Lachnospiraceae bacterium
CATATTTCCTCCGAATTATAATGCATTAACCATTTCTTCAATACTTTTTTCTTCATCAACACTTCTATCCGCACTTATGATACGAACCGTTGATTCACTCTGCATGATATAGATTTTTCCAACATCATAAATGTCGGAATAAGTCATATATTCATCAGCATCATGTCTTTTTGATTTACGGATCAACTGGGCTATAACCCCCTTCATACGGAGGTTTGTAGCCAGAAGAACAGCAGCCTCCTGATGCTCTATGGTGTAGATGATAAGTGCAGACTTCTGTTTATTCTCATACGGAACCTTCTGTCTTATCAGACCATTCAAGAGCTCATCAACATAGATTGAAAATCCTATGGATGGTGCATCCTTTCCAAACTGAGAAAGCAGATTGTTATAACGTCCACCCTTCACTACAGGGTTTCCTACCTCATAGGTATATCCGCTGAATACTATACCTGTATAATAATCATATCCATTTATCATGGACAGATCAAAGCTTACATAGTTCTCATAGCCGTAGAACTTAAGAGCTGTATATACCTTCCTGAGTCTGTCAACAGCTTCAAGAGCTCTGGCATTTGAAGTAAGACTCTCTGCCTTATCAAGTATATCTGTACCACCAAAAAGTGATGAAAGCTCATTTAAGACTTTTCCTGTTTCCTCAGGAATATCCTTTTCAGAGATGTATTCTGACAGACCAAAGAAATTCTTTATCTGTATATAATCCTGAATTTTATTTATTACCTTTTCTGATAAACCTGCATCCTCAATTATCCCCTTGTAATAATCAACCTCGCCGATAGTTATCTGAAATTCACTTAATCCGGAAGCTTTCAGACAATCTATAACGCAGGCAACAGTCTCTGCATCCGCAGCAGAACTATCATCATTTATAAGCTCACTTCCTATCTGAGTTATCTCAGCAAGCTTACCCTGATGTCTCTGGGTACTTGCAAATGTTTTTCCTGTATAACAAAGCCTGATAGGAAGTTCTTCATCAGTGAAATATTTTGATACACACCTTGCAACACTTGGGGTGAAATCCGGTCTGAGAACAAGGGTATTATTATCCCTGTCGAAAAATTTATACATTTCATTGGAAGGCGCAGAACCCTTGTCAGCATTGAATATGCCGAAGTATTCAAATGTCGGCGTTTCGATATCTTTATTTCCGTAAAGATGAAGGACATTTTGAATCTCATTTATAATATAATGTTTTCTTTCGCATTCAGCTCCGTAAATATCTCTGACACCCTCAGGTGTAGAAAGCATTGTCTCTCTCATTTTTCACTCTTTCTTTCTATAATAATTACTGATTACCGGATATGATTATATCCATATAAACTCCGGTCTTATCTTCCCGGCATGTGGAAAATCTATATCTTACCCTATTCACCTCATTATATCTGACTGATATATTTGAATAAGGATAAGCTACTGCCGCTTCAAATTTCCTAAAGAACTTATCTGCTCTGCTAATGGAATACTTATCCAGCTTAATATCAACGATATACCTGTTATAATTGATATTGATACTATAATCCAACACTGTTTTGGTCTTCTTAAGAAAGTCCTCCATAGCGTCATATATAGATGGATCAGTCACAATATTTAGTTTTGCCAAATAATCATTAACAGCTCTAAACATACATTAACCTCGCAAACAGTCGATGATATTATACTCTCATGGATTGAATAAATCAAATAAATGAAAAAACTAAAAGTTTTCTTTCTCAGCATCTCTCCAGGTGCCATCGAGATTATAAAACTCCCTCATTTCTTCAAGAAACAGATGAACAACTACCATATTGTAATCCAGAAGAACCCAGCCTCCAGTAGAACGTCCTTCCCTGTTCTTTAATTCATAACCATTATCTCTCATTTTCTCTTCAACGCTGTCAATAAGAGCATCCAGCTGGGACTTATTTGATGCACTTGCAATCACAAAAAAATCCGCAATTGGTGATACACCTCCCACATGAAGAGATACCACATCATATCCTTTTCTATCAAGAATGGCATCTGCTGCACAGTTAACCATCATCTTTTCTATTTCCTGATTCATACACATTCCTCTTATATTTCATTAAAATGAGTTTATCTCACTCAGATTCTTATCATCTATATAATAGAAGTAAGTCTGTTCTGTAGTTTCATCAATGATTGCATTTTTACTATTAAGATAATCAAGAGTGTTTTTCAGGATATGAATAACACATTTATCCAGATCCTCAAAAGCCTCTTTTCTTATTTCAGAAAGGTCTTTAACCATCTTTCTGTTAGGTTCAATATAATCAGCTACAAATATAATCTTATCCAGAAGAGACATTCCAGGATGACCTGTCGTATGATACGTGATTGCAGAAAGTATTTCTTCATCTCTCACTTCATATTTTCTCTTGGCATAATAAGCACCAAGTTTGCCATGAAGCAGATCAGGATTTTCCTTTTCACTTCTGTTAATCGGAAGACCATGTTTTTTTGCCTTTCTGTACTTCTCTTCAGAAGTCAGACATTTGGCACAGTCATGAAGAAGACCAGCCACTCTTGCTTTTTCAACATCAGCGCCATGAACAAAAGCCAGACTCGCTGCAGTATACTCCACACCGATTGAATGAACAAATCTTTTTTCATTCAGCTTTTGCTTCAGTTTCTTAATCATCTCACTACGTTCCATATCAACTCTCTCATCCTATCATTCTTTATATAATTTTCTATTTAATATATATTCCTCTATTTTATCAGGAACCATCCCTTTAATACTTTTTCCCTGTTTAATATTCTCTCTTATTTCAGAGGAAGATACCGGAATACTTTCCATATCCAGAAGTTCTATATCGGCATAGGGAAACCCTTCCTTAATCCTTCTTATTATTTCCTCTGAACGCTCTCTATCTGTTGCGCCCCTGATAGCAGAGAGAAATGTTAATGAAGCCAGAAGCTCATCAGCATCAACCCATCTGTCTATCCACTCAAGACTGTCCCCTCCGATAATAAAACATATCTTCCTTTCTGGATTTATACTTTTAAGATATCTGATGGTATCGATTGTATGAGTAACACCACCACGTTTTATCTCCATATCAGAGTACTTCAGATAGTCTTTCTCCTCAGCCGCAAGTCTGACCATTTCCATACGGTCATTATCATCAGCCATTTCAGCATTATCTTTATAATATGTGGATTTGTTAGGCATAATAATCACGGGCAGCAAGCACTTTTTATAAGCCGCCTCTGCCATAGCCAGATGACCATTATGGATAGGATTAAAGGAACCTCCAAGAATGGCCAGATCTCCTTTTTCACTCGTATGATCATATAACTTTTTACTATCGTCAAAATTATTCATATATATATCCTAAAGCAAAAACTGACTCTAAAACTATTTAGCTTTCTTTGGAAGCTTCTCTCCAGGGAAAATAATCTTTGGATTATCATGATTCCTTTTATATAAAACTATCTTACGTCCTATAACCTGAACCACCTCAGAATGAGTTCTTTCAGCAAGAGTTGCTGCAAGGGACTGAGGAACATCCACACAATTCTTAAGAACATTTATTTTAATAAGTTCTCTGGCTTTAATCGCCTCAACCACTGCCTCAGTAAATTCCGGTGTAAGACTGGATTTACCAAGTGAAAGAATAGGATCAGTTGTTTGTGCCAGACCTTTCAGGTAGGCACGCTGTTTGGTATTTATCATATTAACTCCTTATTTTTTGATATATCTGAACTACTCTATATATTCGAAGCTCCATCCATAAAGTCTGACTGTATCGCCTTCCTGAATTCCAAGAGATTTCAGTTCCTCTATGATTCCATTTTTAACCATGAAATCCTGGAAGAATTTGAATCCTCTTTCATCTTCAAGGTTCGTATAACCAAGCATTTTTTCAATCCTTGGACCTTCAACCAGATATACACCTTCTTCATCCTCAGATTTCTCAACAGTATATGGAAGTTCTGTCTCTCTGGCCGCATATTCTTCAAGTATAAGTTCCGGCGAGAATTCCATAACATCATCAGGCGCAGTCTGTATCATCTCATATGCAGCCTCAAGCAGCTCTTTCACTCCTTCTCCTGTAGCAGCTGAAATAGCCATAACCGGGGTATCAGGATAAGCCTGCTTTATCTTTGAAATAACCTCATCTCGTTCTTCCGCCGGAAGAACATCCAGTTTATTTGCAACTATAATTGTAGGTCGGGCTGCAAGAGCCTCACTATAACTTCTAAGTTCACCATTAATGGTCTCAATATCCTCTATAGGATCTCTTCCCTCTACAGAAGCAGCATCTATTACATGAAGAAGTATTCTTGTTCTTTCTATATGTCTCAGGAAATCAAATCCAAGACCGACACCTTCAGCTGCACCCTCAATTATTCCTGGAATATCAGCCATTACAAAACCTCTGCCGCCACTGAGTCCGACTACACCAAGATTCGGTGAAAGAGTCGTGAAATGGTAATCAGCTATCTTAGGTCTGGCATTTGATACCTTTGACAGTAATGTAGATTTACCGACACTCGGAAATCCTACCAGACCTACATCAGCGATCATCTTGAGTTCCAAGACGAGCTTTTTCTCGATAGCTGACTGACCGGGTTGTGCATATCTCGGTGCCTGCATGGTACTTGTGGCATAATGCTGATTTCCTTTACCGCCTCTTCCTCCTTCAAAAAGGACGAATGGCTCAGTCCTGTCAGCCATATCTATTATAACCTTACCCGTTTCAAAATCTTTTATAACAGTTCCAGGAGGGACTTTGATTACAATATCCTTACCATTCTTTCCATGCTGTTTTCTCTTGCCACCCTCTTCACCGTCACCGGCCTTATACTTTCTAATGTTTTTAAAATCCATAAGAGTATTCAGACCCTTATCAATTGTAAAAATAACGTCGCCGCCTTTTCCACCGTCGCCGCCATCAGGTCCTCCATTAGGAACATAAAGCTCTCGACGAAATGAAACATGTCCGTCGCCGCCTTTTCCTGCTCTTACAAATATAACCGCTCTATCAACAAATGTATTTGCCATTTGTATATCTCCTATGCATTCTAACCATTCAACCATGTCCTGAATGGAAACCAAAAAAACAAAAAGGAGCTTTGTGTACGCACAAAGCTCCATTAACTCTACGAAAGCCCGAATATATCTTCAGATATATTTACTCAGCTACAGGATAAATAGAAACCTGCTTTCTGTCTCTTCCGAGTCTCTCATATCTTACAACTCCATCTGTTAATGCGAACAATGTGTCATCTCCGCCACGTCCAACATTAAGTCCTGGATGGATCTTTGTTCCACGCTGTGTA
>CACZOE010000179.1 GCA_902782695.1 uncultured Lachnospiraceae bacterium
ACTAAATGTATTTAAACAAGGAGGTTAAAATGGTTAAAGGTTTTAAGAAACTCATTGTAGCCAGTTTAGCGGCTTCAATGATGTTGTCTCCAGCCGTAGGACATAGTTTTCCCTACAATGTTCTGGCTGAAGAAGGGGATGATGATGGTGGTGAAGAAGTATATGCAAATGGTGACTACACCTTCACTTTCGATCAACTGGAGTATTTCGAGGGTAGCAATGCAAGCGCAGTGTTAAAGGATGACAAAAGCGTTGACATTAGCTTTGAAGCTGCCTGGAATCAGGCGTATTTCAAACTCCCTGATGGTATTAATTCCAGAAGAGTATCAAGAATTGAATTCTTAGGAGTAGATTCTACAGATGTATCTGTAAAGATATTACCTGCTCCTGGTGATGATTCTTTACAAAATAGTGGTGGTGCTAGTTTTAACAATACAGTACTTGAATGTGGTGCTGGATTTGATTTTGAGTATATTTCTATAATGGCTCATAATAAGGGCGAATTTAGTGTTAATTCTACCGGAATAAAAATAACTCTTGAAGATGAGCCTGAAATTGAATCTGAAGATGTGGTAATTACTAAAAAACTTAGCGAAATATTGATTGCTAAGAATAATGGTGCTGAAGTATCTGATGATTCTATTACGTATACAGACGATTATCAGAGTGTTTACTTTAAAATCCCTGATGATGTAAATCCTTTAGGATTAGCCAAAATTGTATTTAAAGGTGCTGATGGTTATGCTTATAAAGCAATGACAGATGATCAGGTTGCAAATGAACCTTATAGTGATGGTCTTGCTGTAAGCTATAATGCCCCAGAACTTGTATTATCTGATAAAGGTGCAACCCATTTCATAATTATGAGTAAAGATACTCCGGAAAGCAAGGGTCCGTTATCACTTGATGCTGAGGTTGAGTTTACTGTTGAACCTCTCATGGATATTCAGACAGATATACCTGACCTTAAAGCAACAGTAGTTTCTGATGATACAGGACTTGGTTCTGACTCTTATATGGGTACTTGTCTTGGTGGTGGCAGCTTAGAAGATCCAAAGATCATTCAGCTGATTAAGAAACACTTCAACGCAATAACTCTTGAGAATGAATTAAAGCCAGATTCTCTGCTTGGTGGTATAAATGATGAAGATAATCTTGTTGAGGATGAATATTTCGGTCTGGTTCCAAAGGGACTGAATTTTGAAAATCCTGATAAGATGCTTGATGCTATTCTTGAGTGGAATGAAGATGATGGTGTAGATATCAAGGTAAGAGGTCATGTTCTTACCTGGCATTCACAGACTCCTGAATGGTTCTTTAAAGAAGGTTATAAAGAAGATGGCGATTTTGTAGATGCTGATACAATGACAAAGCGTCATGAATGGTATATAAAGAATGTTATGGAACATTACTTTAATGAGGATTCTCCTTACAAGGATCTGTTCTATGGCTTCGATGTAGTAAATGAGGCGGTTTCTGATAATAAAGGTTATAGATCAGCTGCTGAGAATTCACTTTGGGCTAAGATCTATGGTGTTGGCTCAGAAGAGGATGCTCCTGATTATATCCTGAATGCATTCAGATTTGCTAACTATTATGCTCCTAAAACACTTGAGCTTTACTATAATGATTATAATGACTGCGCACCTGGAAAGGTTGTTGGTATCAAGAATCTTCTTCAGTCTGTAAAAAATCATGAAGCTGATGACGTACTTCCTACAAGAATATCAGGCTTTGGTATGCAGGCTCATCATGATAGTGATTCTCCTACAAAGGAACAGATAATTGAATGTGCCGAAGCTTATGGAAAAATCGTTGGTAAGGTACAGGTAACAGAGCTGGATGTTAAGACATCTAAGGGCTTTAATGATACAAAGGCTGGCAGAGCTGCTGAATTTACCAAAATGGGTCACAGATATAAGGACATCTATGATGCTTACCGTGAGGTAGATCAGATGGATGGTATCGATGTTAACTCATTTACAGTATGGGGAACTATCGATAGTGTTTCATGGCTTAAACAGCAGAATAACAATGGTGGTGGATCAAATGGTGCACAGAAGCAGTATCCACTTCTCTTTGATGCAAACTATCAGGCTAAGCCGGCTTTCTGGGCAATCGTTGATCCAGATCAATTAGAGCCATATATTCACAGTATTGATATTAACCAGACAGCTGATGACAGCTTTACAACTGGTACATCATATTTCTTTACAAAGGATGGCATCAAGATAGATTTTACTCCAGTATGGAATCCTGAGAGCCTTAAGTTTGAGATATTTATTGGTGAACTTGAGCTTTCAAGCGATGATACTATTACCGTATGTTATGTTGATGCTGAGGGTGATATCCAGCAGGCAACTGTTACAGCTGAAGATTTTGATGATCGTACAGCAGTTATCGAAATTCCTGGAAATTACAATGTACTTGATACATTAACATTTGATGTAATAGCTAACATAGATGGAACTGACTTCGCATTTAATGATACAAAGAATGCTTCTCGTGAGTCTTCAAAGTATTATGCAGTTGGTACATTTAAACCATATACAGTTATCAAGAAGGGTACTGCTATAATCGATGGTAAGCAGGGAAGCATCTGGGATGATGTAGATAGAATTCCTCTTACAGTAAATGGTAATGGCGGTGTTGCTGATGGTACTGCAGCTGAGGCTCAGCTGATGTGGGATGAAGAAAATCTCTATGTTTATATGACTGTTAAGGATGCTGACCTGAATAAGGATAATACAGCAGCTCATGAGCAGGATTCTGTTGAGATATTCATCGATGAGAATAATGAAAAAACAGCAGCTTACCAGGATGATGATAAGCAGTACAGAATAAACTTTGAAAACACACAGACATTTAATCCTGACAACGATAAACTTAGAGAAAGCATTGATTCTAAGGTAACTATTACTGAGGATGGATATAATGTAGAAGCTTCCTTTAAGTGGACTGATGTTGAGATACAGCCTGGCGACCAGATAGGTCTTGAGCTTCAGATAAATGATGCTACAACCGAGAAGAAGGGTAGACAGGGTACTCTTAACTGGTATGATACAACAGGTAACGGATGGCAGAATACATCAGTATTCGGTACAGCTGGTATTGGTGATGTTGAGGCACAGGGTGATGATGTGGTTCCTGAAGAAGCTACTCCTACACCAACAGGTGAGCCTACAGGCGAGCCAACTGGTGAACCAACAATCGAGCCAACAGTAGAACCTACAGTTGAGCCAACAGTTGAGCCGGATGTTCAGCCAACAGGCGAGCCAACTGGTGTACCAACAGGTGAGCCGGTAGTAACTCCAACAGTTACACCTACAGTAGCTCCTACAGCTACTCCAACTCCTGAAGTTGAGAAGATTGCAAGCTTTGCTCCTGGTGCTTCAGAAGCAGCAGTAGATCAGCTCGTTACTTCAACAAGTACATCACAGGATGTTCCTGGTGCAACAGCGCTTCCACTTAGTGTTCAGGTTAAGAAGGCTACAAAGAATGCTAACAAGATCAGCTGGTCAGCAGTAGCTGGTGCTGCTAAGTACGTAGTATATGGCGGCCCTGTAGGATCAGGCGAGTATAAGAATCTTGGTACAACAGCAGGTAAGTCATTTACAGCTACAGGTCTTGAAAAGGGCAAGCAGTATTCATACACTGTAGTTGCATTTGATGTAGAAGGAAAGGCAATCAGCGCTTCCACATCTGTTAAGAGCTTTACAAAGGGTGGTAAATTCACTAACGCTGCTAAGGTAAAGGTAGCTAAGAAGAAGATAACTCTTAAGAAGGGTAAGAAGGCTACTATCAAGGCTTCTATAGTTAAGGCTGAGAAGGGCAAGAAGCTTAAGAGTAAGACACTTAAGTATGTAAGCTCAAATAGCAAAGTTGCTACAGTTAATAAGAAGGGTAAGATTACCGCAAAGAAGAAGGGTAAATGTGTTATTTATGTATATGCACCAAACGGTGTTTATGCAAAGGTAAATGTAAAAGTTAAATAATTTGATTCCTTAATCATTATTTAAAAACTGATTTTATATCAGACCGGATTGAATGATCATGAATAGATGAGCCGGAGGGGGTATCCCTTCCGGCTTGTTTATATTAGTTTGCCAATATTTAATTTCTTTGGATTACGAGTTTTTAACATTGTCATTTTCTAAATACGTATGGTAAAATAGTACACGTTGTTGGATATAAGGACTATATCCTGTTAAGCTTTTTAATCAGTTTAATCTGTTTTAATAGTTTTATTTGTTTATGTAGTTTTATTTCATTTCACTAAGGAGTAAGATCGTGAAAATAATAGATATTTTAAATCAAAGAAATATGTCCCTTTCCTTTGAGGTGTTCCCACCTAAGAAGGAGAGTTCATTTGAGAGTGTAGTTGCTGCAACAGAGGAGATAGCAGCCTGTCATCCTGCATTTATGAGTGTTACCTACGGTGCAGGTGGTGGAACCAGCCGATACACTATGGAGATAGCCAGAAACATCAAGGATAAGTATAATGTTCCGACTCTTGCACATCTGACCTGTGTTTCTTCCAGCAGAGAAACAGTTCATCAGAAGATAGAAGAGATGAAAGAACTGGGAATCAAAAATGTTATGGCACTTCGTGGTGACCTGACTCCGGAACTGGAGCAGACAGATCCTTCGACCTGGGAATATAAGCATGCTACTGAGCTGGTTAGAGAGTTGAAGGAGAGTGGTGATTTCTGTATAGGAGTTGCCTGCTACCCGGAGGTACATCCTGAAAGCATAAATCAGAAGGAAGACCTTCTTCATATTAAGGATAAAGTTGAAGCTGGAGCAGATTTCCTCACAACCCAGATGGTATTTGATAACAACCTCTTCTTTAATTTCATGTATAAGATAAGGGAAATCGGTGTAACAGTTCCTGTTATTCCGGGAATCATGCCTATCACAAATGCAAATCAGGTGGAGAGAGCTATCAAGCTTTCCGGTTCCTTCATGCCTCAGCGTTTCAAGAGTCTGGTGGACTATTTTGGAAATGATCCCGATGCAATGAAACAGGCCGGTATCGCTTACGCTACCGACCAAATAATAGATCTCTATGCAAATGGAATCACAAATGTTCACGTTTACTCCATGAACAAGCCAGACGTGGCTAAGAGTATAATGGACAATCTGTCAAACATCCTGGGGAAAGACTTCGCAAGATAGATTATTTAAAACTTGATTTTTCTAAGGAAACCGAGTACGTCGGTTTCGTAGACTTCTTCGAGAAGATCTTTATCAAGGGCCTCCTTTGTGGGGCCTTTTTTAATTACATTTCCATCTTTCATAAGCATTATCTCATCCGAGAGATAGGCTGCAGTTTCAATGTCGTGGAATACTGAAATGATAGTGTTTTTATAGGAGATGCCATCCACCTCAGTATGACCTTCCGACCAATCCTTCAGATAATCAATCAGCTCACTCTGGTATCTGATATCCAGATGATTTGTAGGCTCATCCAGAAGGATGACAGGAGTCTCCTGGGCAAATGTCCTTGCCAGAAGTACACGCTCCAGCTGTCCACCCGACAGCTCGCTGATGGACTTTTCTTTGATGTCTGAAAGTCCCATTTTCTCCAGGTAAGAGTCAACGACTTCTCTATCTTTGCTGGAAACACCTCCCAGCATATCTTTGAGAGAACTGCCCATGTGAGCATAGCGTCCCATCATGATGGTGTCGTACACATTGTAGGCGAAGTAAGTAGTCGAGAACTGCGGAGTCATAGCAATGTATCTCGCCAGGATTTTGCGGGATGAATTTTTAATTTCGTATGAGATTCCAGTAGAGTTGCCTGCTTGAATCTTTGTATCACCAGTTTCGATTGTTACCGCCCCTGCATACGGAAGTGTTCCTGACAGCACACGAAGAAGAGTGGTCTTTCCTGAGCCGTTTGGTCCAAGTATGCCACAAATACCGCCTTCAGAAAAAGTAAGGCTGATATCTTTTATTATTTGATTTTCTTTTCCGTACCCTGCGGATACTTTTTCCAGGCTTATATTCATAGTGATCTCCGAATTACAACGAAATTAATGAATACATTTATTTGTATACAGATTTTTTATTAATAATCTTCAAATACTAATTATCTTATGCTGGTTCTGCTAAATAAATTATATGAATATTTTACTATCTGTTAGATAATATCCTAAATATCTCACCGTTTTTTGAAATAAACAATAATGAAAAATGGTGCGCCAAGTAATGCGGTGACCGCTCCCACAGGTATTTCTCTTGGTGAGAGGATAGTTCTCGATATGAGGTCAGCCACAGACATGAAGGCTCCTCCAAATAGAAAACTCATTGGGATTACAGCTCTATGTCTTGCACCAAATATTTTTCTTACTACATGAGGAGCTACCAGATCTATAAATCCGATGGTTCCTGTAAATGCAACAGATACTCCTGTCAGTAGTGCAGTAAGAATAATGAGCAGAGATTTCTTGCCTTTGGCATCAACTCCCATTGTCATGGCCTGGTCGTCACCGAAGGTCATCATGTCCAGTTCCCTGGACTGCATCCAGATGATGATCGTTATGATGATACTTATAGGTGTGATTATATAGACATGGCTCCAGTTCTTTGCAGAGAAGGAACCCATCATCCAGAAATATATCTGCTGTGAATTATCGGGATACAGTGATGCCAGAAGAGTGAGCACAGCACTTACAAAAAGCGATATTACCATACCTATCAGAATGATGGTGTGGCTGTGTATGTTGTTGTCAATCTTATGGGACATTACAAGTACGAAGAGTACTGTGAGAATAGCAAATGTAAATCCAAATGCAGGAAGCAGAAAGCTTCTTAATACAAATGAATGGACTCCGGTAATTATGATAATAGCCGCTCCAAGAGCCGAGCCCGAAGATACTCCCATTGTGTAGGAGGATGCAAGTGGATTTTGTAACAGCGACTGCATTACAGAGCCGCATACAGCCAGGGAACCGCCGACGAAAAATGCAACCAACGCACGGGGCATTCTGATATTCCAGAATATAGAAACCGACATTGGCTGAACCGAAACCGGAAGCTCCATATTAAAAAGTTTGTGTAAAGTTATATAATATGAATCAGGGAGCGTGATATACACACTCCCTATATTGATGCATAAGATTAATGCAAATATACATATAATTGTAGATATTACATATTTCTTCATATTTTACCGATTTTCATTGTATCGATTTTTATTGTAACGGTTGTTATACTGATTTAATTATATGACATAAGTGTCAAAAGTCAAAATGCGTTCCTGCTTGCAGGAAAAGCATTTTGACCTTATGACACGCTGAAACATGAGGAAATAGCATTTTTCTTAGAAAAATAGCGGTTTCCGAATGTTTCTAGGATTGC
>CACZOE010000180.1 GCA_902782695.1 uncultured Lachnospiraceae bacterium
TCCAAAAATAAAACTCACAAAATTACCCGAGGTACGTTTTCAACCGTATGAAACAATATTCATGCCTCACAGAATTCAGCCGGTATCTTCCGACCTGACAGGAAAGGTCGCTGCCGAGCAGCTTATCTCCTGCCCGCCTGCTATTTCACCGATAATCGCAGGGGAAGTTATCAATGAAGAGATAATAAATATTCTGAATTATTATGACATTGATCACATTAATATCCTGATGTAATTGATAATACAATTAACTATTTCGGTTCAATAATACGAAACAAAGTTTTCTAATATACAATAAAAAGAGAGCAGCTTCTGAAGTGCTGCTCTCTCCTCCAGGAAGACTATAGTTTTTTCATCAACCAAGAACCAAGCTGCTTATAAAGGCAAAGAATCCGGCAATTACCAGGATTGCAATTGCTACAGACATAAATCCTGCTATCGCAATTCCTATGATAATGAATGGCAGAAAAATAAGTGCAAATACTATTTTTGTCATTCCCCATGCAAATTTGAATGCCAGATGCAGGATCTTACCAAATACTGCAAACATAAGTATCACAAATATCAGGGTTAACATCGTTTCTCACCTCACTTTATCTATTAGCTGATAAAAACCTTCACTATATGACAAATGATACCACCTGAACCCACGTAAGTACATTTTCACATTGCGAAATAAAGACAGCTAATTCGCTTATTCCGAGAAATAATCAATCATAAACTATCTTTTGATATTTATCATACTTTAGGTTAGAATACCTATATTATTTATAGGGAGACCAATCAAACATGTATAATTATATTTTCTTTGATCTTGATGGAACACTGACACAGTCTGAATTTGGAATAATAGATTCGATAAAGTATGCACTCAGTCAGCTGGGCATTGAGGAGCAGAACCCTGAAAGTCTGAAGCGCTTTATAGGACCACCACTCTGGGATGCATTTAAATATTTCTATGAAATGAGTGACGAAAATGCCGAGAAAGCGGTGGCCCTTTATCGGGACTATTATAGTAAGGGCGGTCTCTATAATGCACCTCTTTATGATGGGATCTACGAAACAGTAAAGACCCTTTATGAAACCGGAAAAGGGCTCTTTGTTGTTACCTCAAAACCGACTGTCTTTGCAGAAAGAATAGTTGAGCATTTCGGACTGGGAGATTATTTTGCCGGAGTTATCGGACCTGAGCTGTCCGATAAAGGATACGGAAAAAAAGAACTCATTGAACGTGCTATGGAAAGATGCGATGAAACAGGTAAATGTCTCATGGTTGGTGACAGGCACTTTGACATAGATGGCGCCACTGAAGCTGGAATTGACTCCGTAGGGGTAGTCTATGGATATGGTACCCGTGAGGAATTAGAAGAAGCCGGGGCCACCTATATAATTGATCATGCCAAAGAACTGCTGGAGATAGTAAATCAGTGAATAAAACAGAGTGTCGCTTTTTGCGACACTCTCCGCGCGAGGCGTGTGCTGCCACAGGCAGCTGGTTTCAGTTTACATAACTACACTATCTTCTTTACAGGAACCAACTCGATGTATCCTCTTTCACATACAGGTTCCAGCTGTATCCTTGGATTGGTATCATCCCACTGATATCCAATAAACTCAGGATTATATTTCTTCTCAGCATCCCAGATTTCATTAATAGCTGCCACATAGTTTTCCTCGGCAAAAGGCTCACCTCTGAAAAGAAGAAATGTTGAAGCAGGAAGATCAATCACCTCAAAGCCCTCAGGAATAACACCATCATAATCAGGCTCCACTTCTACTCCCTGAACATATTCATTAGTTATAGGTTTTCTCATAGATTCAGGAAGCCAGAGACATACAGGCTCTCCACTAATAGACTTAATGCTGGTGAGCAGTCCCCAGACCTCACAGCCTACTTCCTCACAGTAACCCCAGTACTCAGTAGCTTTTATTCCTCTTTTAATGATAACCTTTCTTGCCGGCTTCTCAACCACCTGGATAAATACATTTCTTATCTCACTCATATCGTTCATATTCCTTTCTTTATCAATGATCAAATACGGAGTAAAAAGCCAGACAGGAACCGGACTTGTGGAGTATTCCTTGGGATTACAGCCGTATTCACGTCTGAATGCACGCTGATACCCATCAACACTTCCAAAGCCCATATCCATGGCTACATCAAGTATCTGACAGCTTTCATCACGAAGTCTCAGAGCAGACTTTGACAGTTTAAGGCGCCTGATATAAACCGCCGGAGTCATCTCCAGATATTTGATAAACAGCTTTCTTGCATACCACGGAGAAAAAGCAGACACAGCTGCGAGATCATCTATTGTGATGTCCTCGTTTATATGATCATTTATATAATCCTGCATTTTTCGTACTGCTTTTCTTTGTTCATCCATTTGACTCATCTCTCCTTTACGAGCCTTATATTAACTTAAAGGTGATAAAGAAATCTCGACTTTTTTTGCTCTGTTACATATAAAAAATGTGACAATAGAAACGTCCCTTGTCACATTTCAAATAGACTGCACTAATTTTCTGAGAGCATCTCTCCCAGTTTCTGTACCGTTTCCTCTATTCCCATCCCTTCTTCTGAAAGGCAGATATCTGCATATTTCTTGTAAAGGACCACTCTTTCATCGAACAGCTGCTTTTTTGTCTGGTCTTTTCTCAGAACCACACCACGCTGTTTAGTATGATGAAGTCTTGTTTCCAGCGTATCATAATCTATCTCAAGATAGACAACCCTGCCAGTCTCACGAAAATGTTTCATAGCTTCTTCACCATATATGACACTTCCGCCGGTTGCAATCACAGTACTCTGGGCCTCTATGCCGCAGCAGACTCTGTTTTCTATATCGATGAATCCGTCCAGACCTTCAGTTTCTATTATCTCACTAAGCTTCTTTCCGGTCTTTTTCTGTATGACCAGATCACTATCAATAAAGTCCATTCCCAGAAGTTTTGCCAGAATGACACCCACCGTACTTTTTCCGGAAGTTGGCATTCCGATCAGCACTATATTACTTTTCATTATGTTATATATCCTTGTGTTCTTATTTAATCAGTTTTAGAATTTGCATCAAACGACTATTCCACTACATCTGCATAAGAAGCTCTCACCAGACTACTTAGTTCCTCTGGTGACAGTTCCACCTGGTTTCCAACTCTTCCGGCACTTACAAATATCTTCTCAAAGTTTTGAGCCGTTTCATGTATGACTGTAGGAAACTGTTTTTTCATTCCAACCGGAGAGCAGCCTCCATGAACATAACCGGTTAGAGGGAGCAGTTCCTTCTGCTTTATCATGCTGACAGCCTTTTCATGTACTGCAGCAGCTGCCTTCTTAAGATCCAGTTCTTTTGAGACTGGAACAACAAATACGTAGTAGCCTCCAGACTTTGCCTGTGTGACCAGAGTCTTAAAAACTCTTTCAACATCTTCATTAAGAAGCTTTGCTATCTCTTCTCCGGTCAGCGTACTGTCCGGAGTATAAGAATAGCTGTTATAGGCTATCTTCTTACTGTCCAGGACTCTCATTACATTTGTTTTATCTTTATCTTTTGCCATAATTTCTCCATTAAACTAATGCTCTACATCATCATTCCAAAGGGTAAATGCTCTATCTCTGGCTTCATCCAGATCTCTGAATCTGTCAGTAAATTCAGGACCTTTATATCCACACTTAGCACAATAGCAGTACACCTTCATCTTGTCTCTGCCTGAGTCGTACATCTGTACGATTGTCTTTTTAAACTCTATAAGCTTACTTCCACATTTCTTGCAAGGACTCTTTTTTCTTAGTTTATCTGTAGAATCAAGCATGTAATATCACTCCTTTTTTTGTATTATTTCAATGTATTATTTCCTCTGTCACTTTATTATCTATTCAAACAGAAAAACGCTATCCACATTTTATCACCAAAATATGGATAGCGCATTATTTTTATAATACATTTTTATGTCATTTTTTATTCAGTTATAAGAGAATAAGCAGATATTTTCTTTATCTTTCCTGACATCAGCCATATAAGTATGAAGGATACAACCAGCGCAAATACTACTGATACAACTCCCATCCACAGGAATACTTCCATATTTGATCTCATGATACCCATGGTTGAAAGCAGTGTCGCCAGAATATTATTTGAGGTAAGCATACCTACTATAGATCCTGCTGCTGCACCTATAGCTATCTGTGGAAGCATTGAAAGAACCAGTTCCGTCCTTAGCTGACTGCTGGAGAATCCCAATGCTTTTTTGATACCTATCTCTCTCTGTTTCTTTATGATCATGGTCTTCACAAGCAGGTTCAGAGAAAGTACAATGACCAGAACAGAAATCACAACCATTACAGCCACCATCGCTACAGCTATCGCTATTACTGGTTCATCACCATTTTTCAGCGTCTGAAGTGCATTTCCATATCCCTGGATTTTATCACCATACATATCATGCATCTTCTTCACAAGCTGTATAGACTGTTCTACTGAATGATTTTTAACGAACAAGCTTACTGCACTGTTGTTCACTTCATAACCAAGATGTCTCGCTCCATCAGTATTCAGGGATATATCCATTCCATAATTACCGGCTGACTGTTCAAATCCGGTTACAAGATAGGTATAATCCTTCTGTCCATAGGATACTTTTATCTCATCGCCAATTCCTATACCA
>CACZOE010000181.1 GCA_902782695.1 uncultured Lachnospiraceae bacterium
AGAGACTGTTTCCCTATGTCACTTTCAGAAACAAGAAGAAAAGCTGTTGCAGCAGCATACACAAAGAAATATGGCGACATCTATGAGTGCCAGACAATTATTGAGAACGAAGTTGATATGAGAAAGGCACTTGCAGAGGTTAATGAAGCCGGATGTAATGCTATCGTTGTTTATCTTGGAAACTTCGGACCTGAGTCAAGTGAAACGCTTCTTATTAAGGAGTTCCAGGGACCTGCAGCAGTTATCGCAGCATCTGAGGAGTCTGGAGACAGCCTTCTTGATGACAGAGGAGATGCTTACTGCGGTATGCTTAACGCAAGCTATAACCTCAAACTTCGTAATCTTCGTGCATATATTCCTGAAGTACCTGTTGGTGATGCAGAAGAATGCGCAGATATGATAAATGATTTCAAGACAGTAGCAAGAGTAAGAATCGCTCTTAGTGATCTGAAGATTATAAGCTTCGGTCCTAGACCACAGGATTTCCTTGCATGTAATGCGCCTATCAAGCAGCTCTACAATCTTGGTGTTGAGATTGAAGAGAATTCAGAGCTTGACCTGTTCGAAGCTTTCAATAAGCATGAAGGCGATGAGAGAATTCAGTCTGTTGTAGATGATATGGCAGCTGAGCTCGGAGCTGGTAATAAGAAGCCTGAGATTCTTGCAAGACTTGCTCAGTATGAACTTACACTTCGTGACTGGGTTGAGGCTCATAAGGGAAGCAGAGGAAATGTTATCGTTGCAGGTAAGTGCTGGCCGGCATTCCAGACACAGTTCAAGTGTGTTCCTTGCTATGTAAACAGCCGTCTTGCTAAGGATGGTATTCCTGTATCCTGTGAGGTTGATATTTATGGTGCTCTTTCAGAGTACATTGGTGAGCTTGTAAGTGAAGATACAGTTACACTTCTTGATATCAATAATACAGTTCCTAAGGATATGTATAATGATGAAATCAAGGGTAAATTCTCATATGATTATAAGCTTACAGATACATTCATGGGCTTCCATTGCGGAAATACAGCTACAAACAAGCTTGCATTCTGTGAGATGAGAAACCAGAAGATCATGGCTAGAAGCCTTCCTGTAGAGGTTACTAACGGAACTCTTGAGGGAGATCTTATACCTGGTGATGCTACAATATTCCGTCTTCAGTCTACATCAGATGGAAAGCTTCGTGCTTACGTAGCAGAGGGTGAGATTCTTCCGGTAAGAACAAGATCTTTCGGAGCTATTGGTATCTTTGCTATTCCTGAGATGGGAAGATTCTATCGTCACGTTCTTGTTCAGAAGAACTATCCACATCATGCAGCTATCACATTCCATCACAATGGAAAGCTTCTCTTTGATGTATTTAAGTATCTTGGAGTAAGATTCGACGAGATCGATTACAATCATCCGGCAGGAGTTCTTTATAAGTCAGAGAACCCATTTGCATAAGAAGTTTTATTCACCCGTCCGCTGGAGATATCTGGCGGTCGGGATTTGTATAATTAAGTAAGGAAGGACAAAAGTATGTATATAGGCGTAGATCTGGGTACTTCAGCAGTTAAACTGCTGGCAATGGATAGTGATGGAAAGATACTTAAAACAGTATCTGTAGAATATCCTATTAGTTTTCCTAAGTCTGGTTGGTCAGAGCAGAATCCTGAAGACTGGTACGATGGTGCCAAGAAGGGTATCAAGCTTCTACTTGATGGAGTAGATGACAAGACCGTAGAAGGAATTGGAATAGGCGGTCAGATGCATGGACTTGTAATCCTTGATGAAAATGATGATGTTATCCGTCCAGCAATCCTCTGGAATGATGGACGTACAACAGCTGAGACTGATTATCTGAATAATGTTATCGGCAAGGACAAACTCTCAGAGTATACAGGTAATATTGCATTTGCAGGATTTACTGCACCAAAGGTTCTTTGGGTAAAGAACAATGAACCTGATAATTTTGCGAAGATTAAGAAGCTCATGCTTCCTAAGGATTATATAGTTTATAAATTTACAGGATCATATGTATCTGATTATTCAGATGCATCCGGTATGCTTCTCATGGACGTTAAGAATAAGTGCTGGTCCAAGGAAATGCTTGATATCTGCGGTATATCTGATATCGAGATGCCAGAGCTGCATGAAAGCTTCGATGTTGTTGGAGAAGTAAAGTCTGAGATCAAAGATGAACTTGGAATATCAGGTGATATCAAAGTAGTAGCAGGAGCAGGAGATAACGCAGCAGCAGCTATCGGTACAGGTACTGTTGGTGAAGGAAGCTGTAATCTGTCTCTCGGAACTTCAGGAACACTGTTCATTTCAAGTGAAAGATTTTCAGTAGATGATCAGAATTCACTTCATTCATTTGCTCATGCTGATGGTGGTTTCCACCTGATGGGATGTATGCTTTCTGCAGCATCATGCAACAAGTGGTGGATGGATGAAATCCTTAAGGATAAGGATTATGCTGGTTCTCAGAAGGGTATAGAGAAATTAGGCGAGAATAATGTATTCTTCCTTCCATATCTTATGGGTGAGAGATCACCTCATAATGATCCGCTTGTAAGAGCTGGTTTCCTTGGAATGAGTATGGATACTACCAGAGAAGACATGGTTCAGAGCGTTCTCGAAGGAGTGGCATTTGGACTTAGAGACAGCCTTGAAGTAGCAAGAAGTCTTGGTATCAAGATAAGTGTTTCAAATATCTGCGGTGGTGGAGCAAAGAGCCCTCTCTGGAGAAAAATCATCGCAAATATCATGAACATCCGTCTTGAGATTCAGGAAAATGATGAAGGACCTGCTCTTGGTGGGGCAATACTTGCTGCTGTTGGATGTGGACGCTTCAAGGACGTTAAGGAAGCTGCAGACAGTATAGTAAAGGTTGTTGAGACTGTTGAACCGGAAGAAGAGTTAGTTAAAAAGTACGAAGAGAAGTATCAGCAGTTCAAGAAACTGTATCCTACTGTAAAGGATCTATATAAATAATTCGGGGTACATAAATAATACGAAGGGTAAAGTATGTTATGAAGAAGGAATTCGGTAAAACAAAAAACGGTGAAACAATAACTGCGTATACAATCAAGAATAAATCAGGTATGTCAGCAACGCTTATTGATTTTGGAGCAACGCTGGTAAAACTTGAAGTTCCTGATAAAAATGGAAAAATGAAAGATGTGGTTCTTGGATATGATGATGTAAAGTCATATGAAGAGGGAGAGACCTTCTTTGGAGCAGTTATCGGTAGAAATTGCAACCGTGTATGCGATGGCAAGGTTACTCTGGATGGGGTTACTTATCAGATGGATCAGAATGATAATGAAAACAACCTGCACAGCGGCCTTAAGGGGGTTGATAAAATATGCTGGACAGTTCTTCAGGATAGTAATGATTCATCAGTTACATTTATCTGTAAGTCCAATGATATGGAACAGGGACTTCCGGGAAATGTAACAATTACCGTTACTTATTCAATAAGTGATGATAATGAGTTTTTAATTACTTACGATGCTGTAAGTGATAAGAAGACAATCATTAATCTTACAAATCATTCTTATTTCAATCTGAATGGTCATTATAAGGGCAGTATTGAGAATCATGAGCTTCAGATAAATGCTGATTATTACAATCCTGTTATTGATGCCAAGTCAATTCCTACAGAGGAAAATGCTCCTGTTGAAGGAACTGTATTTGACTTCAGAACTCCTAAGACAGTAGGACAGGATATCGAAGCAGATGAGGTTCAGCTGAAATATGTAGGTGGATATGATCACAATTATGTGGTAAATGGTAATACTGGAGATCTGAGACCTTTTGCAACTCTGTACTCACCAGAGAGTGGTATATTTATGGAGTTTATGTCAGATCAGACCGGAACCCAGTTTTACTCAGGTAATTTTGTGGGAGATCAGACAGGTAAGGGAGGATTTGCTTATCACAAGAGATCAGGGCTTTGCCTTGAACCACAATACATTCCGAATGCAATGAATTTTATTCCTGAAGGCGATGTTGATAGTCCTGTATTTGATGCAGACGAGAGATATCATTCAGTAAGTATCTTTAAATTCTCAGTTAAGTAAAATCTAACCGTTTTCTTTAACTTAGTCAGACCGAGTATAAGTGAATTATATTCGGTCTGATTTTTTTTATATAAAAATTATGCGATAAATATAGCAATTTTTGTTAACACAACCGCAATTTTTGGTAAGTATTTTTGTGAAATATTTACTATAATTGTACTAGTCAGCGGGTAGAAGTTTTACTTTTGCCCAAAGTGTGCATACTTTATAAAAAGGAGACGGTTATAGTTTAAGTATTTCAAGGAGGATTTACAAATGAGAAAATTTAAACGTGCTCTCGCTGTAGCACTTAGTGCTATGATGATTGCAAGCGTAGCTACTGGCTGTGGTGGTTCTTCTACAGATACTAGCAGCGATGACTCAGCAGCTACAACAGAGGCAGCAGCTTCTGACGATTCAGCATCTTCAGACGATACATCATCAGATGACACAACATCATCAGATGATACAGCATCTAGCGATTCTTCTGACGGTGGAGTAATCAATGTTTGGGCATTCACAGACGAAGTTCCTAACATGATTAAGAAGTTCAAGGAGACACATCCTGACTTCAATTATGAAATCAATGAGACAATCATTGCAACTACTGATGGTGCTTATCAGCCAGCTCTTGACCAGGCTCTTGCAGCAGGTGGAGATGATGCTCCTGATATCTACGCAGCTGAGGCAGCTTTCGTTCTTAAGTATACACAGGGAGATATGGCACAGTATGCATGTCCATATGATGACCTTGGTATCAATACTCAGGCTGAGATAGACGAAGCTAAGATCGCACAGTACACAGTTGATATTGGAACAAATCCAGATGGTAAGGTAGTTGGTCTTGGATATCAGGCAACAGGTGGTGCATTCATCTATAGACGTTCAATCGCTAAGGATGCATTCGGA
>CACZOE010000182.1 GCA_902782695.1 uncultured Lachnospiraceae bacterium
AGAAGGAATTATAAATAATGAGTAAAGGCATCAAATTCAGAATAAAACAATACATTAAAATGTTTATTCAGAATAAATATCTGCCTGCTGTATATAGGAAAGCTGTGAAGAAAACCAAGGTTGATAAGAACACGGTTATATTTGCCGATATGCACAGTGACACTATTCCGTACAGCATGCAGGCTGTCTATGACAGAGTAAAGGCAGACGGGAAAAATGTGCTGCTTTATTGCCGGGATATGAACCGGATGTCATATGGTGAGCTTGTCAGATATATGAAGTCATTTATGAAGGATTATGCAGCTGCAGGTTATGTCTATATCTGCAGCTATTTTCTTCCGGTTTCCTCCTGTGAAAAAAGGAAGGAAACCAAAGTTATTCAGCTCTGGCATTCAGGCGGACTTCTGAAGAAGATGGGATATGATACTGTTGATGATATTCCCAAGTATTATAAGGGAAATGTGACAGGAAACTATGATCTGGTAACTGTCAGTTCTGAGGTCTGCATCCCTGTCTGGGAAAAGGCACTTCACCTTCCGAAGGGAATTACAAAAGCAACAGGACTTGCACGTACAGATATATATTTTGATGATGATTGGAATGCAGATAAGAGACAGCTGTTCTATGAACTCTATCCCGGAGCAAAGGGCAAAAGGGTAGTGCTCTATGCCCCTTCTTTTACCGGAAATGCAGCAAATCCGAGATGTGATGGGCTGAAGATGGTCAGAAAGGTTTTTGAAGGTCTGGATGATCGTTACTTTCTGATAATCAGACTGCATCCAAATCTTAAAAAGAAGTATCCTAAGTATTGGAATCAGAAAACTACAGAACTTCCAACAGAAGCTCTGCTTCCGGTCACAAGCGTTCTTATAACTGACTATTCATCCATATTGTTCGACTATTGTTTGTACAGAAAACCGTTTATTCTTTTTTGCCCGGATATAGATGAATATAAGAAGACCAGAGGTTTTTATGTGGATCCTTCTGAGTTTCCAGCTCCTCTTGCAAAGACTCAGTCTGAACTTGAGACTGCCCTTCGGGAAAGAACATATTTCGACTATAGCGAGCAGGACTACGAACAGTTTTACGAGAAATATATGGGAAGTTGTACTGGAAACAGCATAGAAAAAATACTGTCAGCCGTGTAACTTCTGACAGTATTATTTCTGGTTTTCTCTGTTTAGTAGAATGGGACGTATACCTTTAAAATAATCGTTTATAATATCAATGTCATTTAAGGTCAGTCTGTCGGAATTATCATAAATCATATCAATTATGCTTGGATTGTTTTTGCGGCCAAATAGAAGGTCGTCTGCAGAAATATTATTTCCACTGCATATCTGATAAAGAATAGATATTCTCGGATTCTTATGACCATTTTCAATTTCTGACAGATAAGAAACACTGATTCCCGCATTCGCGGCAAAGGTTTCCTGATTCAGACCGAGCTCTTTTCTGATGCTCTTTATATGGTCTCCGACAGTTGTTAGGATGGTGTTGCTCATATTATCCCCCGCATCTCTGATGATGTTGCTATCAGGTGCATGACCTGTAAACAGTATTTACATTTTCATGATAATATAGCTTGGTGAAATATAGAATAAGCGAACGCTTAAATTTATTTCGCTATAAGCGAAAAACGGCAAAAAAGTTTCATTGATTTAATCATCGGGGAAATGTATACTATAGTACGTGTTTTTTTGAAAATGAATTATTAAGGATGGAAATAAATGAATAGTAAATCTATAAAGGATTTTGTATCTAAGAATATATCCTCACTGGCGGTTCCTATTGCTATGATAATAATAGGACTGTTTTTTGTTCTTTTTCCAGGGAGTGCTATAGGTATCACAGTTAAAGTTATAGGTGTGATATTTGTAGTTATAGGTCTGGTTCTTTCAGGAACTCTTATCGTTTCTTATTCGTCAATCACCCTGGCTATATCCATAACACTCATCACCCTGGGAATCATATGTATCGCTGCATCTGATTCTGTGGCTTCTTTTGTGATTAAAGTTCTGGGAATAATAGTGCTGGTAAATTCGGCACTTCGTATACATGATGCTTATGAAATAAAAGGAATAAGTGACAGATTTATCCAGTATATAATAAATGATCTGATAACACTTATCCTGGGAATCGTTCTGATAGTGATGCCCCTGGGAGCGGCAGCAATGTTTGTCAGAATAGTCGGAATAATAATGATCATACTTGGAATATCCAACATCGTGACTGCCATAAGAATTTACAGAGATGGTCAATATGTGGATGATGGATCTGACGTAGTCTGGGAGGAATGATAATGAGAATAGGAATGGGATATGATGTTCATAAACTTGTAGAGGGAAGACCTCTGATCCTTGGAGGAGTAAAGATTCCTTATGAAAAAGGTCTGCTGGGACATTCGGATGCTGATTGTCTGGTGCATGCTATTATGGACTCACTGCTTGGAGCGGCAGCAATGGGAGATATAGGAAAACATTTCCCTGATACAGACCCTGCATATGAGGGGGCTGACAGCATAGAACTTCTGAAGGAAGTAAGGAAGCTGCTGGATAAAGAGAGCTATATAATCGGAAATATAGATGCTACAATAATAGCTCAGAAACCTAAGATGGCACCTCATATTCCTGAAATGAGACGGATAGTTGCTGATGCTCTTATGATAGAAGAGGGCAGAGTAAATATAAAAGCTACTACAGAGGAGGGACTGGGATTTACTGGTGAAGGACTTGGTATATCCTGCCAGTCAATAGCTCTTCTTGAAACAGTTGATAATTACGTTTATAGAAATGTAACTACCGGCATCGTTGATGAGGTGGAGGGCTCAGGACTGAGTGATCTGTCTCAGGAGAGAGATGCATTAAATAGTAAGAAATCATGCGGAGGTTGTGATAATGGACAGATATAATGAAAGACTGATAAAAGGAACTGCGGGCATGGGACCTATCCTGCTTATTGTATTGGGAATTCTCCTGGTGTGTATTTCCATAGCAGTGGTAATCTTTTATCCAAACAAGCCTCTCATGATGGTGGTGGTACTGATATTTGGTGCCGGCTGTGTACTGATACATTTTTCAAGAGAAGCACTTAATGTTGAGTTTGAATATATCCTGACAAATGGTGACATCGAGATATCTAAAATTCTTTCAAAAAGCAGAAGAAAGCTTGTAACAGAGATAGAAGCAGCAAGTGTGGTAAAGGTTGACAGAGCTGACAGCGATATAGCTAAAAATGATATATCTCTCGGAAGAATGAAGATACATAAATACACTGGAAAAGAACAGCAGGGTACTATGGTTGCTATATATGCCGGTGAAGGCGACAAGGCTGCCATATATGTTCTGGATATGGATGAGAAGTGTATAGATCATCTGAAGACTGTTTTTAAATCAAAATGTGAGATCAGGTAATAAATGTATTTTGTATGTTCCATGATCAGAATATGAATAAGCAAAAAGAAAAGCAGGTGCTCGGCACCTGCTAAAAAAATCGATAAACTTAAGACTCACGGATCCAGAGGGATCATCTTGAGTCCCTTATACATCTTTGTGTACATGCTCTTTTCGTCCTTGTAAAGCATGGTTCCTCTCGAACCATCACGGATGATATAAGCATACTTATTCTTTTGTACATTCATGTATAATACTTCATCAACATTCAGCTCCTGGGCTTTGACTTTGGCAGTATATACATTAACTGGTTCCAGCTTATATTTTTTGATTGCTTGCTCTACGGTCATGTCAAAACCTCCCTTACTTGTAGATTATTTAATTCAAGTATATGGTAAAATATGCACAAAGTCAACTGTAAAAAATTCACAAAAATATAAAATATGAATAATTATTACATAGAATTTGAAAAACAAATAAAAAATATTAAGGAGTCGGGTGAAAAACCGTCACTTCTTCTTCATGCCTGCTGCTGTCCCTGCAGTTCACACTGCCTGGAGGTACTGGAAAAATACTTTAGTATTACGGTATTTTTTTATAATCCCAACATAGATGAATGGGAAGAATACAGCAAAAGACTGGAAGAATTAAGAAGGTTTACTAAAGAAGCGGAATTTGCGCTTGATGTCAAGGTGGTGGACGGAGATTACGAGCCTGAAAAGTTTTATGAAATGGCAAAGGGACGTGAGGATCTGCCTGAGAGAGGGGCGAGATGCTATGACTGCTACAGGCTTCGACTGAAAAAAACAGCAGACTATGCCCGGGAAAATGGCTTCAATTATTTTTCCACAACATTATCTATCAGTCCTTACAAGAATGCGGAGTGGCTGAATGAGATAGGTATGGAGCTGGAAAGGGAAATGGAAAACGGACCGGTTTTTCTTTTCAGTGATTTTAAGAAGAAAAACGGATATAAAAGATCTATAGAACTGTCTCAGCAGTATGGTCTCTATCGACAGGACTACTGTGGATGCAAATTCTCAAAAAGAGACAGGGATTTAAAAAAGGAGAAAAAATGAAAGATTATCTGATAAAGGGAATGGCAGCGGGGAACGAAATCAGATTCCTGGCTGCGTATACAAGAGAAACAGTTAATAGAGCTCATGAGATTCATCAGACATCTCCGGTCTGCAGTGCTGCCCTGGGAAGGCTTCTCACTGGCGGTGCTCTTATGGGGGCTATGTGTAAGAACGAAGAGGATGTTCTTACCCTGAAGATAGATGGAGATGGCCCTATAAGAAGTATAACCGTTACAGCAGATGCTATGTCAAATGTAAAAGGAATCATTTACAACAATAACGTAAATAATCCCCTTAGAATAGACGGACATCTGGATGTGGGAGGTGCCATAGGAATGGGAACTCTCACGGTTATAAGAGATGAAGGAGCTGGTGAGCCTTATGTGGGTAGAACTATGCTTCCAACGGGTGAGATAGGAGATGACCTGACCTACTATTTTGCTGAAAGTGAGCAGATACCTACTTCCGTTGGCGTAGGAGTACTGGTGGACAGGGACCTGTCCATAAAACATGCCGGCGGATTTATCATCCAGCTGCTGCCTTTTGCATCGGAGAGAACCATCTCAACTCTGGAGGAGAGTCTTGCAAAGGTAAAGTCTGTAACAGAGTATTTCAGTCAGGGTATGACCCCTGAGGATATGATGAGAAGTATCATCGGAGAAGAGGTGTTCGGAATAGATCTCAGCATTGAAGAAACCAGACCTGTTCAGTATCACTGCAATTGCAGCAGAGAGAGGGTTACAAAGGCTCTTATCAGCGTAGGAAAGAAAGAGCTGAAATCAATGATAGATGATGGAAAACCGGTAAATCTGCACTGCGATTTCTGCAATACAGATTATGAATTTTCTATACCTGAAATTCAGTATATTTACGAACATGGAAGAGGCAGATAGGAGATGGGAAAGACTCCATTAAAAATATCCTATTATATAAAAAAGATTATATAGTCTGAATCAAAGTTATATTTATCAAACCGACACTTTTCTAGTATAGTATAGAAGATATGTGTGTATAGTTATATATTATATGTTTTTATATAAAAAATATATAACTGGTATATCGGCAGACCCCTTCATCAGGGGCCCAAACTGCAGGTATGCCGGTTTGTTCACGTTCAAATATAAAAACCTATAATTTTACAGTAACTGATTAGAGGTTACTAAAGTATATTTTTATAGCTATATATGAAATATAAATAATTTCACAAGGAGGTCAACACATGGCTAAGCTAAATGCCACTGCGGTGGCAAAGATTGAGGAGATCTGTGCTCGTTATACTAACGAAAAAACTCCCCTCATGATGATTCTGAGTGATATCCAGAATGAGTATGGATACATTCCGCTTGATGTTCAGGAGATCGTTTCAAAGAAAACAGGTATCTCCGTAGCTGAGATCTATGGCGTTGTCACATTCTATTCATTCTTCTCTCTTACACCAAAGGGAAAGTATGTAATTGGATGCTGTTTAGGAACAGCCTGCTATGTAAAAGGTGCACAACAGGTTATCGACAAGTTCTCAGAGTTAATAGGTATTGGACCTGGTGAGACATCAGAAGATGGACTCTTCACACTTGATGCACTCAGATGTATAGGTGCCTGCGGTATCGCACCGGCTGTAAGTATCAACGGAAAGGTTTATCCTAAGGTTGAAGTAAATCAGGTAGCTGAGATAATTGATTCTTACAGAAAGGAGGCATCAGCATGAGCAAGATAAATACAGTTGAAGAACTTGATGCAAAGGTTACTGCCTGTACAAAGTGTCTTGATGACAAGCTTGCAGGCGCTGATGATAAGCGTCATATAGTTCTTTGTGGTGGTACAGGATGTCTCTCAAGTAATTCAAAGGAAATTACAGAGAAGTTTGAAGCAGTACTTGAGGAGAAGGGTCTTACAGATAAGGCTACAGTTAATCAGGTAGGATGTTTCGGTTTCTGTTCACAGGGACCTTTCGTAAAGATTTATCCAGAAGATACTCTTTATCGTATGGTTTCTATCGATGATGTTGAGGAGATTGTTGAGAAGGATATCAAGAACGGAGAGATAGTTGAAAGACTTCTCTATGTTGATCCTGCATCAGGCGAGAAGAAGGCAAAGCAGGAAGATATTAACTTCTACAAGAAGCAGCGTCGTGTTGCTCTTCATGGTTGTGGAGTTATCAATCCTGAGGATATAGAAGAAGCACTTGGAATGGGAGCATTCCAGGGACTTAAGAAGGCACTTTCAATGACACAGCAGGAAGTTCTTGATGAAGTACTTGCTTCAGGACTTCGTGGACGTGGAGGCGG
>CACZOE010000183.1 GCA_902782695.1 uncultured Lachnospiraceae bacterium
GCATTCTGGCTTATGGCTACAGATGAGGGTAACTATGGTCAGTGGCCAAAGTGTGGTGAAGTAGATATCATGGAAGTTAAGGGACAGGATGTAACTCAGTCCTACCATACAATCCATTATGGATATAATGCAACTAACGGTCACAGAGAGAATCAGTCTAAGAAGGTTCTTGAAGAAGGCGACTTCAGTACAGAGTATCATGTATATGGTCTTGACTGGGAGCCTGGAAAGATCACCTGGTATGTAGACGGTGAAGAAGTTGGTTCAACAAATGACTGGTATACAGGAAGCGACGATAATAACCAGCTTTCATATCCAGCACCTTTTGATCAGGACTTCTATGTAATCCTTAACCTCGCAGTAGGTGGAAGCTGGGTAGGATATCCGGATCAGGCAGTTGTAGATGATATGGAAAATCAGTCCTATGATATCGATTATGTAAGAGTATATCAGAAGGATGCATCCGTATACGAAGCAATGGAAGCAGAAGTAGAGGCTCCTGTACATGAAGTAAACTATAGAGAGCCTGATGGAAATGGAAACTATGTAGTTAATGGTGACTTCTCAGAAGATCTTAAGGAAATGGATGCTGAGGGAGATAACTTCGAGCTTCACCTTGAGTCAGACTGCGCAGAAGGTACTGTATATGATATAAATAACAACGAGATTAAGATATCTCAGGATAATGTTGGTGGACAGAACCACAGCGTACAGCTGAAGCAGACAGGCATCCCAATGTACAGATGATATGAATATGAGCTTACATTTGATGCTTATGCTGATGAAGCAAGAACTATCATCGTAGATGTTGAAGGTCCTGATCACGGCTGGCAGAGATACTTTAATGATACAAAGGTTGATCTTACAACCGAAAAAACTACTTATACATATAAATTTACAATGGATGAGAAGACAGATGCAAACGGAAGTCTTGAGTTTAACCTTGGAAATCAGGAATCTACATCACCTGTATATATCTCAAACATTTCTCTTAAACAGTCTGGTGGCGAACTCATTCCTGAAGTATTTGAGAAGTCAGTAGCACCAGATGGAAACTATGTATATAATGGTACATTTGACAAGGGCGAAGGTCGTCTTGGTTACTGGGAAGTAGCTGAGGAAGATAAGGATAATGTATCTGTAACAAATACTCTTGAATCTGGAAAGAGAACAAGAGAACTCAGAGTTAAGGTAGAGGTTCCTGAAGGAGCTTCAGAAGCAAATCCTATAATCATATCTCAGAGTGAACTTGCTCCAATAGGCAAGGGAGATTATGAATTCAGTTTTGATGCTTATTATGAAGATGGTGAGCAGGACGGAATGGAAGTAGTATTCTCAGGAAAGAAATTTAATCCTGAGCTTACAGCTAAGAAGCAGAACTTCTTCTATAATGTAAAAGTTGATGAAAATATTGACAGAGAAAATTCAAACGTTTCATTTAAGTTCACTAAGGGTGGAACTTATTATCTGGATAATGTAGTATTCCAGGAATCAGCTATGATCAAGAATGGTTCATTCAACTCAGGACTTGCAGGATACGAGACAGGTCTTTATGAAGAAGGAGATGCAACATTTGGTGTTGATTCACAGAAGGCAGGAAATGATACAGCATTTGATGCAGATATCAAGGATTCAGGTAAATACGACTGGAGCATCCAGGTTAAGCAGCCTGGTATAACACTTGAAAAGGGTAAGACCTATAAGCTTACTTTTAAGGCAAAGGCAACAGTTGACCGTACTATAAGCGTAGTTATGCAGAAAGACGGTTCAAAGGATGATGACTGGGATGTTTACTCAGGAGCAAATGATATAGATCTTACAAGTAAGTGGCAGAATTTTGATCTTACATTCCAGATGAAAAAGGACACAGATACAAATGCACTCCTTAGTATAAGTCTTGGAACAATTGGTGAAAGAATTACAGATGTTCACCATGTATATATGGATGATTTTGTACTCGTTGAAGTTGGAAGCGATGTTGAAGATGAACCAACTCCAACACCTACAGTAGAGCCTGAAGCAGAGCCTACAGCTACTCCAACAGCAGAGCCTACAGCAGCTCCAACAGAGGAGCCAGCAGTTACTCCTACCGTTACACCAACAGTTGCACCTACAGCAGCTCCAACAGCTACACCAACTCCATTTGATGATACTCCTAAGGCAAAGAATAATGGTGATGGTAAGGTTCAGAAGGGTGAAACAGCAGTAACAGCACTTGGAACATTTACAGCTACAAGTAGTAAAGAAGCTAAGTTTACAGCAGCTTCTATGAATGCTAAGGATAAGGCTAAGATAGTTATCCCAGCAACAGTTAAGATCGATGGCAAGAAGGTAAAGGTTACATCTGTTGCCAAGGATGCATTCTCATTCTGTGATGCTACGCAGGTAGTTATCGGAAAGAATGTAAAGACTATTGAAGCAAATGCATTCTATGGATGCTTTACACTTAAGAAAGTTACTATAAAGAGTAAGGTACTTAAGAAGATAGGCAAAAATGCATTTGGTGAAATAGAGGATAAGCCTGTATTCAAGCTTGGAAAGAATTACAAGAATAAGAAGCTTTTAAAGAAGTATACAAACATGATAAAGAAAGCAGGAACACCGAAAAAGTTCAAAGTAACTAAATAACATTGGTACTCCTTTCAGAAAGCACTGTCCCGAGCAGAAATCGCCGGGGTGGTGCTTTCTTTCGTTTATCAGTTTGTATTTGCGCTCATATCCCGCTCATATTATAATAAATCCATCAATTAACTAAATTGCGAGGTGAGAGGTTTGAAGAAAATACTTCTTATTGAGGATGATTATGCCCTGGCTATGGGGACAGAATATACACTTAAATCCGAAGGCTATGAGGTCGTTCATGCTAAAAATCTTGCAGAGGCCCGGGCAGTGGTTATGAAGCCTGAAAATGATTTGAATCTGATACTTCTTGATGTTATGCTTCCTGATGGAGATGGATTCTCATTTCTTGAGGAGCTAATGGAGAAGGATATAGATATCCCAGTCATATTTACAACTGCTGTTGGAGATGAGGCAAATATAGTAAGAGGACTGGATCTGGGAGCGGATGATTATATAGCTAAACCTTATAAGGTGAAGGAAATGCTGTCACGTATAGCTGCGGTTATCAGAAGACAGGAAAGAGCTTTGAGAAGAAGCGGATCAGATAGTTCCTCAGGCGCTGACATTTCTGATAACGAAGCATCCGGAGCAGAACCTGCCGGAAATGATGAATTCTGTTTTGGCTCCCATGTTTTCAGTATGAATGAGTTCCGTCTATATAGAGATGGTGAACTGATAGAATGTACTCCTGCCGAGATCAGGCTCCTAAGGGAACTGATCAGGAACAGAGGAATCGTGCTTACCAGGAATCAGCTGATGGAGAGGCTATATGATTCTGAAAGTACTTTTATAGATGATAATACCTTGTCAGTCTATGTAAAAAGACTGCGTGACAAGCTGGGCTCTGATGCTCAGTTTATAAAAACCATTAAGGGAATCGGATATCGTTTCGAGGAAGACTGAGAATAACTATGAGAAGTGATTTTGAAAGAAAAAAATTCAAATTGATGTTCTGGCTGGTGGGAGGCATATTTCTGGCAGTTACTTATATACTGTTTTTCTGTATGGGTGCCGGGGCAAGTTATGCCATGAAGATATGTCTTGCAGCTGTGGGTATAGCAGAGGCAGTTTTTCTGGTTCTGCTTTATTTCATTTCACTAAAATCAGTTGATAATGCGTACTCCGCTGTTGAATACTCTGCAGATATGATGAATGAGCTGCTGAG
Organism: uncultured Lachnospiraceae bacterium; assembly: GCA_902782695.1. GTDB lineage: Bacteria > Bacillota > Clostridia > Lachnospirales > Lachnospiraceae > Eubacterium_Q. Next base: position 3,788 of record CACZOE010000183.1, read on the forward strand.
AAAAAGTGGTGAGAAAGAAGGAGTGATAACAAGACCCGAGATAAAAGAGGGAAGCGTGGGGATTCTTTATGACAGCTTTGAGAAGATGGTGGATATGTTTAGTGAGAGCCGTCAGCGGGAGAGACTGGAAAAGGAATATCTGAAGGATGTAATGTCTGATATTTCCCATCAGCTTAAAACCCCGCTTGCATCAATGAGTGTATTTATTGATCTCCTGCTGAATGACAAGATAGACTCTCCTGAGGAGAGAAAGAAGATACTGTCAGAGGCGGGAAATCAGGTGAACCGTATGGAGTGGATGGTGCTTTCCATGCTTAAGCTTGCCAGGATAGAAGCCGGCGCTGTTCAGTTTGAAAAGAAGGAGACAGAGATAAGTTCGATTTTAGATGAGGTGAGAGGTGCCATCAGTTATCTGACAAATTCCAGAAATCAGAAGCTGATTATTAATTGTCCTGAAGATATTATGGTTCAGACTGATCCCGAGTGGATGACAGAAGCTATTATAAATATAGTTAAGAATGCCTCAGATTATTCCTGCAGCTTAGATGAAAACCGGTTGGGTACAGGCGAAGAGCAGTCATCAGCTATAGAAATAGATGTAGAAAAGAATGCAGTCTTTACAAGAATTTACATTCGTGATCATGGTATCGGAATGAGTGAGGAAACCATGACTCATATCTTTGATAGATTTTATAGAGCAAGTAACGAGGTAAATCCTAACAGTGTCGGTATTGGACTTTCACTTTCCAAATCAATCGTAGAAGGACTGGGAGGAAGAATCTCTGTTGACAGTAAGCTGGGAGAGGGCAGCTGCTTTAAGATCCAGATATAAAAAATAATTCAGATATAAAAAAAGTATGTTGACATATTTGGTCGAACGTGTTAGACTTCAATCATAGTCGAACGCATTAGACCGTTTTATCTGTTTGATGCTACAGACTAAAAAGACGTCTTTGAGGTAATGAAAATGGAAACACCAAAGGTATTTGAAAGTGAATACAGATTCTGCCTGATACTCTGGGAACATGAACCCATAAAAAGTACAGAGCTTGCAAAACTGTGCGAGGCGGAACTTGGATGGAAAAAGGCAACCACCTATACGGTTATAAAGAGACTATCAGAGCGAAA
>CACZOE010000184.1 GCA_902782695.1 uncultured Lachnospiraceae bacterium
CTCCTCACTTTTAAGAAAAACAAGTCCTTCATCAAATCTATCCGCAAGCCACGCTTTCTTTGAAGAAACCTGCACATCCTTATTGTTGGTAATTGCACAGCATATATGTTCTTTCTCCAGATTATCTTTTGTAACTCTGATATATTTCATAACATTTCTTACTCCTACTATCATTTCTTTTTCTTTGGACTTGGAAGTTCTTCATACATTGCCATTAATAGCTTTGCCAGAAATTCTTTATTCTCCACATCATCCACAAGTATCATCTCTTTAGCGCCTTCATAAGGAAGCTGCATATCAGCCTCCGGCATATACTCTTTAGCAGACTTGGTGGGTTTAACCAGAAAACAATCATCATAGATACCACCAATCACTTTACCCTGGTAATAAATGATATACTCTCCCAGCATTGCCCTATAGCTTATATCATCAACTTCTGATAACTGTTCAAGGATAAAATCCAAATACTCTTTTGTTGATGCCATGCAACTACCTCCTAAATCTTACTTATATATTGTTGTCATTTTCTGCACCATATAAGCTATTTTTTCTCTAGTTTCTATAGGTTCAAGCACCTCCGCCTTATCTCCGAAGGTCATAATCCAAGCAATCAGATTATCCATGTCCGTATAGTCTGCTGTAAATAGAAGCCTGCCATCATCCTGCTCTGTAAAACATTTAGAACCGAACTCCTCAACCAGCCGCCATTTCTGATCAGCTTCAAATAATGCTTTAACCTTGATTTCTCCCGGAAAGATTTTCTTATTGGAAAGGTCCGGAACCGATACATTTCTACATTCAAAAATCTTGTCTGTTTCACGAACTTTATCCATTCGGTTCAGCTTGAACAGCCTGAAGTCTTTTCTTTTCCGACACCATCCCCACAGATACCAATTCGACCATTGAAATATCAGGTAATATGGTTCAACCGTCCGTTCACTTTCACCTGATGGAGCATAATATCGAAACCTGATCAAATGCCTGTCTCCGATTGCATCCTGTATAGTTTCTATCTTCGGAGCCAGAGAATCCCGGTACCAGGATGATAGATCAATCAATATGCAGTCTCTACCGGTGATAAACTCGGAAGATCCCGCCTGGATTTTCTCCATAAGCTGAACATAATATTTGCTTCCGCTCACACTATCCAGACTTCTAAGTCCTGCAAGTATCATCTGCATATCCTTCGATGTCAGGATTGTCCTGTCCATCCGATATCCATCCATAATGCTGATACCGCCCCCAGCCCCCTGTGCTGTACAGATAGGAATGCCTGCTTTGCAAAGATCCTCTATATCACGATTTATTGTTCTTTTTGAAACTTCAAACCGTTTTGCCAGCTCAGGTGCCGTTGTCTTTTCCTCCTGAAGCAGCACGGAAAGAATCCCAATCAGCCTGTCAATTTTCATTTCTATCACACTCCATATGTATCATAACAAAATAAACACGACAACAGTGTGTCATGTTTATTGTATCATTATATTTTTTTTGTTGCTAGTCAAATCCCTCAGAATTTACCTGCTATATGTTCCGGAAATGTAACCGTAAGCGATAACATTTCCATATTCATTTGGATTGCCACTTTTACTTATGTTCAGATAATCATAATACATATAGTCCGGCGAAAACGATTTTTCATCAAATTCCAGTTCCATATCTCTATCAGGTGTTCCCTTCATGGCATATACGAAAATAGTATATGTATGCTTGCCTGAGCCCTCCGGCGGGTATGGACCCACATACTTAAAACCCGGATCATTCTTGTACTGCTTAACATTAGCCCCTGTACCTAGTTCCTCTTCTCTCACATCAGATGCCACCCAGTGAACCCAGTAATTAGCAGATTCATCCACCATGTATATGAAATAATACTCTGCTCCCTCCACCTTATCAAAACTAAGTTCAGGAGACAGATTTTCACCTTTTTCTGTATTGGAAATCCGATCACTCCAGACTCCATTTTGAAGGTCCTCTGAATTTATATTCATCGTAGCTTTCTCTTTAAAACCATCCAAGGTTTTATCATAATGTCCATATCTGGATACATATATATACTTGGTCATTGTAAATACCGTTGTAACACCCATAACAGATATAATAGAAGTAATCACAAGTATCGTTATAGACCTTGTAATTGACATCCTCGTTTTTCTGGTACTACTGGCATCTAAATCCACATCATCTACATATTTTGTGGTATCTTTCTGGCGGAATAAATACAGCGCAAAAATCAGAAAAAAGAGATGCACAATTATCATGAAAACAAAAAGCACTATAGCATCTGTCTCCCCAAGTCTGGTCCATTTAATCACATAATATATATCTGCAGCAACAAAACCTGCATATGCTAAAATGTATAGCAGTCCACCCACCAGGCTATCTTTGGCATACATATTTTCCGCCTGATTTGTTCTGGGCAGTTTATTCAGATCATGCTCGTATAGTTTTTTATCTTTAGGAATTTCAAAATAATTCTTCTTAAGTCGCCTAAGATACATACTTGAGTCAATAAATTTGAGTAAGCTTATTACAAAAACCGGAACTGAAAAATACATTGCACCAGCCAGAAATGCAAAAAGAACTAACAGAAAATCTTCTGAAGAAGAAGAGTTTTCTCCAGCCAGAATAATAGAATCAAAAAAATACATCAGAATAAAAAGCAGGTTGACCGATCCTGATATTATCAGCCTTATCAGCCAGTTCTTTCTTGTTTTTTTATCATATCTGATTGGTTTTATCCACGCCATGTTATTACTCCACAATATCTGTTCAAAACTTATTTTTCAAGATCAAAAATACTCATCTGAGGGTATTTGTCCGGCAGTTCCATCATGTAATTAAAACACTCCTGAGGAGTATACATCATTCCAGTTTCCTTACAGATCGTTCTAAGCAGATCAATCAGTTCTTTACTATTGGGACTCGGTAATTCATAAGCATTTCCGTAGGTTTTGATATACCTCATCTTCATTCCCGGGAAATGTTTGTCAAGTGCAGCATAATAGTATTCCCTGTCACCCTCTCGGAGAGTAAGCCCCATTCCAAAATCTATTATGCCTTTCACTCCCACTCTGGCGCATTCTCTCAGAATGGACTCAACATTTTCATGGGTATCATTTATGAAGGGCAGGATAGGCGTGATCCAGACAATTGTTGGAATACCTCTTTCCTGCATCCTTTCAAGAACCTCTATTCGACGTCTGGTATTACAGACATTAGGCTCCAGCTTCTTACATAGGTCATCATCATAGGTAGTTAATGTCATCTCTACCACACATTTCGCCGTCTTATTAATCTTATCCAGCAGATCAATATCGCGAAGAATCCTGTCAGATTTAGTCTGAATAGCTACACCGTATTCATATTTCAGAATAATCTCCAGACACCTCTTTGTCAGCTCCAGTTTTTCTTCACAGTGCATATAAGGATCCGACATAGCACCGGTTCCAATCATGCACTTCTTTCTTTTAGATCTAAGGGTTTTCTCAAGAAGCTCCGGGGCGTTTTTCTTCACTTCAATATCTTCAAAAGGATGGGTAAATTGATAGCATTTACTTCTGCTGTCACAATAAATGCACCCATGGGAACAACCACGGTATATATTCATTCCTGCAAATCCATTATTACTGGTTAATATTCCTTTTGCTTCAACAAAATGCATACTGACTGTATCCCCTCATTTATGCTTCTTAACAATCTATGTATGTAGTATATCTAATGCAACACGACATCTGTGTGTCATGTTAAAAACTATTATGACGCGGGTGTCATAAGTACCTTTTGACAAAAGGAATCTATCTTCTTGTCATTATCTGCTTTAACCCGTGTCTTCGGATCTATAAGAATTAGTTCTGCCTCAAATGCATCTATACCGATCTGCTTCTTAATCCTTTCAAAAGCCTTCTCGGCACCATTACCACTCTGACATGCAAATACGGATATCTTCTTTCCTTTGAGCTGGCCCTTATGCTCGTTCACAAATGTACAAAGTGGAGGAGCAGGACGACTAGCCCAGACAGGAAAACCCAGGATGACCTTATCATATTTTGATGCATCAAACTCATAAGGCTTAAGCACCGGCATTTCACCCATCACAGCACTCTTTCCGCCCCATAAAAATTTCTTAGCACCCTTATCAGGATAAGCCTTATCCGGTTCAATTTTTATTATATCCGCACCAAGCTTTGCGGCAATCTTCTCTGCCACCATCGCACTATTTCCATGCATAGAATAATAAACTATTGCTGTACCCATGTTATTTCTCCTTCAAAATCTTCTTAGCCTTATTACACCATCTTAAGTATGACTCGTAGGTCTCGATTCCAAAAGTTACAGTCAGGTAATAATGAATATGATCCTCCTGATCCAGAACCCGTTCCAGATTCTCCTTATAAAACTTAAGGACTTCCAGATTTCCTCTTACCTGTTCCTCAAAGATTTCTATGTTACGTATCGTTACACTTCTATCTTCTGTTCCACCAAAATACATTTTTAGAAGTGTTTCATATTTAAGGTCGTTAGTTGCTTTCTCATCATTCAGCCAGGTCTTAAGAGTATCCTTACCCTGCTTAGTTATCTGATAAATTATCTTCTCACGTCCCCCGGTATTATCCGCTTTCTTACGCTTCACAAGTCCCTGTTTTTCCATATCACTAAGCGCAGGATATATACTTCCGAAACTTCCCTTCCAGAAGAAACTGATAGCACCATCTATCTGCTTTTTTATATCATAACCCGTCAGATTCTCATGGGCCAGAAGTCCAAGAATCACAACATCTATCTTTCTGTCTTTAGCCATTCTGATCACCTTTTCCATATCCATTTATAATTTAGAGCCTTTTTAGGGCATCCGTCCACGCAGGCTCCGCACTGTATACATTCAGTACATTTTGACATACCGTCGTCTGCCACCAGCTGCCTGACATCAAGACCCATCGAACAAGCTTTGTTACACATCCCACAGCCAACACATTTATCCTTTTCTACCTCAATATGAAGCTGAGGGAAATGCAGCCATCTTCCTACTGTACTTCCGATCACCATAAAGGGTGCCATCCAGCATATATAATGACACGCCGCTCTCCGTCCATGAATAATAGACGGTAGAACCAGCAGCATAACTACACCATAGTATATCACATAGTTATAAATACTCGAAACAGAAATGCCGTGATCCGTCATATAAAATGGATCAATCGTTACATCATTTTTTCCGCAGATGAATGACACGATCACAGCTATAATCCAAAGCGACCAGATAACATATTTAATCTTATCTCTCTTTCCTTGTTTCGCCGGATTATCATTCACCCTCATGGCACATTCCTGAAGTCCGCCTGCCGGGCATAAATATCCACACCATGCTCTTCCGAAAAACATGGAAAGTACAAGCATTAAGCAGAAAACAATAAAACTTCCGTTAATGATATGCTCCATCGCTGCATTAATAATCAGGTATGGGGAGAAATACCAGATAGTAATCGGAAAAGCCAGAAATGAAATGAGCAGTAAACACTTCCTCACTTTTTGTCTCATAGTTTCACACTCCTTCAAACATAAAATACATCGCTTTACTCAAATATATCGTTTTGATATATATCATTTTGATATATTATGCATCATGAGACGTAAGTTGTCAAGAAAAAAAGTGGCAACCGTTTTTCGGTTACCACCTAGTTCAACATTATGACTTTTGAAACTTACGTAATATACGGATCATATTATTTCAATAACATTGACATTATCCACTTGGGATCGGGAGTCTTCATATCCTTATCCATAGCCATCTCTTCCATAATCCCCTGGACACTGGCCCAGAAGCATCTGGAAAGAAGAATCGCATCTCCACTTCTGAACGCGCCTTCCTTCTGTCCCTTCTTGATCAGTGCTGCAGTATCCTGAATCGTATCGACCGAAAGCGCAACCTGTCTTGCCTCCTCAGGCATACCGGTGCGTCTGACCTGTCCCATCAGAACAAACATATTGAATACCCAGGGTTGTTCTTTAGCATAGGAGAACAGCTGTTCCAGAAACTTTTCCAGATAGATATGTGATGGTACTTCAGCAGTTGCATTTCCACTTGCCGACTTTGTACCTGCCACTCCCATTTTCACAAGTTCCAGAAGGAGTTCCTCTTTGGACTCAAAGTAATGAAACATAAGTCCTGTGCTCATAGGAACCGCTGCCGCTATATCTGTGATTTTCGTATCATAATACCCGCGTTCAACAAAAAGCGTGAGCGCCGTCATAAGTATCTTCTTCTTTTTTTCTTCCTTCTGTTCTTTTCTGGTCATATCTACCTCTCAATCATTTGATATATCCGTATTCTTTATATGTTTAAATCTCAATACCACGTTTCTTACTCTTCAGAATTCTCTGTACTGCAAATTTACCACTAGCTGCAGCAACCGGGAGACCGCCTGGTGAACTAGTCCACTGACCTGCAAGATAAAGATTATCTATTCCCTTCAGCTTTCCTTTCAGTTTTAGCTGCTTAGCATCAGGGGTTGTAGTAAAGCTCATATAGCTTCCATGATATGCATTACAGTATCTCTCATAAGTGAGCGGTGTCCAGCAGTCAAGATACTGCATGTCACCCACAAGTTCTGGAAATGCTGCCTCTATCCTCTTCTGCACTTCCTTCACAAGCATATCCTTAAGCTCTCTATATTCAGTCTCGCTTAAACTCTTCCAGAATTCAAAATCCTCATCTGTCTGAGAAATACATGTCTGGATTACCTGCTTACCATCCTTTACAAAAATAGGATCATAGCCATATGCCTTCACATACATTCTTTCAAATGTACGATCTCCAACTCTGATAGGGTCAATATCAATAAATACAGTCTCTCCTCTATCATAGTTTTCACTTACAGCAAATGCAACCTGAAATCCACTTATTGTAGGATATTTCTTAGGTGCTTCGTACGCAGCCTTTAATTCTTTTGGCATATATCCATCAGGAAGCAGCCTGTTAAAAAGTACATATGAATCAACTGTAGGAATAATATAATCTCCCTTTATGGTTTTTCCATCTTCCAGAGTAATACCTGTAGCAGATTTTTTAGCTAAATCTATTCTCTTGATACTTGTATTATAATATATCTTTCCGCCTAATTCTTTAAATCTTTTTTCCATACGAAGTGACATCTGAAGAGATGCGCCCATAGGAATCTTTCCGTTGCCATCTGCCATAGTAGCATAGGATACCAGAAATGCATAAGCACAATATTCCTTTGGCAGATAATCACACATAAGCTTCTGGAGAACAGGTGACTTGAATCTCTTACTGTATTCGTCAAGAGATATCTTTCCAAACTCCTTCATAACCTTTGGAAAATCAGCCATGCTCTTTCCCATATTGATATAATCCTTTACTCCCCACATTTCCATAGGCTTGTTTGCAGGGAATAGGCACTGCTTTGAATACTCTACATACTGAATGAACTTCTTTATCTCTGCCTCATCTTCCGGAGAAATAGCAATCAGCTCCTGCTCTGTACGCTTCAGATCATTCCATAGTGTTGCTGTCTGTCCGTTACTGATTGTTGAATAAAACGCATTTATCTCAGCATATTCTGTATTATCAGAAAGAGCTCCGACCTTTTTCCATACTTCATACATTTCTGTATCTTTTCTTGTTCCTGTAAGCCAGTGAATACAGTTATCTATATGGAAGCCCTCTCTATTCCAACCTATGCATTCCCCACCTGGGATAGCATTCTTTTCATATATCTCTGCATCGAATCCTGCAAGAAGTGCATATACTCCTGCTGAAAGACCTGCGATACCACCACCGATGATTATTACCTTTTCCTTAGAATTTACATTACTCATTTTATCATATTTCCTTTCTTGTTGAATTTATTTTCATTGAATCTGTATTCAATATATCACCATAAAAATAAAATGTCAACACTTTTATTGAATTTAAATTCAACTTTTTTGAATATGTTCAAAAAATGGTTTACAAGCAGAAGAACTTAATCTACTTGTAAACCATTCATCTTAATATTTCCAGTCTCCTCTTAATAACCCAAGAATCTGGATATCTATTAGTTCTCCACGACACATCTCATGCTGTCTAAGTGTACCTTCTAATGAAAAGCCTAGTTTTTCAAGCAACACACGGGAACCTGTATTAGGCGGTTCAACAAAAGCCTCTATCCTATTAACATCCATTTCAAATGCAAACTGAATGATTAAGGACAGAGCTTCTGTCATTATCTTCTTTCCCCAATACTTTCTGTTCAGATCATATCCAATCTCTAATCGTTTATCATAGTCTGATATCGCATGAAATCCACAGGTTCCGATCAGCTTTCCTGTATCTTTTAGAATTATTCCCCAGCGCATTTCAGCTTTTGTTTTTATTCCATTCTCATAGCCCTTAGCCATATCTTCTGCTTCCGACATATTCTCAAATGCGCTTCGATCATCAAAGTACAGCATCACCTCTTTATTTGAATAAATTTCAAATAAATCTTTGGCGTCCTGAACGGTTATCGGTCTTAGTAATAATCTGTCAGACTCTAATTCTTTATAGTTTAAAAACAGCTTCTCTTTCATTACCCTGTCCTCGTCTATCTATTTTTTCACCTGTAATTCTGCCACTGATATATAGTGCTTTATTAAAAATTCTTCAGGCGCATTTTCAGTAAGCATCTTCCAGTGTTCTTCGTTCCAGCCAGCAAGTTCTTCTTCATTCATGGATGCACCAACACCTCGACAGGCTCTCATACGTCCATGCCATCCTTCCCTGCTAAAGGGAACATCCACCCGAAACTCTTCCTGTTTAATGATATCAAAATACTCAAGGAACTCATCAGGTACATAAACCGGATGTACGGTATCTCCGTAGGCATTCCAGTTCGGATTATATTTCAGAATCAGTTCTTCACTTTTTCCTGCAACCTTATCCTCATATGGCAGCCATCCCATGTAAAGGATCAGCATTTTTCCATCCGGTTTCAAAATCTTTGCAAACTTCTCTTTTATAGCCGACGCATTCAGATACCAGATGCACTGACAAATAGTGATCACATCAAATGTACCATCTGGATAATCTATATCCTCTGCAGGACATGCATAGAACTCTATATCCATATTATTCTCTGCGGAGAGGATTTTGGCCTGCTCTATCTGATTTTTAGAGATGTCTGTGCCTATCCACCTTCCACCAAACTGATACATATTGCGAGGAAGCACACCTGTTCCAGTACCTATATCCAGCACAGTCTGACCATCCTTGCATAATCCAAGATCAAGAATATACTGATAAAACTCTTTGGGATATATGTCCCTATACTTGGCATAATCTTTTGAAGTATTTCCCCAGTCAAAAGCTTTTCCATTATCAATACCTGTAATCTTCATTTTAAATCACTCCTCTCGATAATTCTTTATAAAACAAAATGACCACCTATCCGAGTCGGATAAGTGGTCATTGTCAGCTAATTCTAAATTATGACAATCTACTTAAACATTACATCCCGGATACTTACATACCAAATTAAAACCATTCACTAGTTGATGAAGTGCTGGTCTTAGTGTTTCGTATGCATTTGCGGGATTAAACTTACGCATTAATGAACTCCTTATCGATTTAATCAATCTTTGTTAATAAATCGATTGCTAAAATAATAATGCGTATAGGATACTCCTCTTCAAATCAGCTGTCAACTTTTTTAATATGATTAAAAATGCTTGACAGCTATATTCAGTTATTTCTTTTTACATTAAGTCACTCAATTTTCTGCTATAAAAGAAATCATGAACCATTTCATTGTATTCACGCCACATAGGAAGCGTATTACA
>CACZOE010000185.1 GCA_902782695.1 uncultured Lachnospiraceae bacterium
AAAAAAAGCTGAACTGCCATTTTATTATCCCTTCTATTGTAGTATATTTCTTTTGAGGGTCGAATGTAGCAAATTTCGAGGAATCATATTTTCAAGGGGGATTATATGATCATAATAAAATACGAAGAGTTACTTACATTAGCAAAAACTATTGAAGAAAAAAGAATCGACCTGAATAAAGATATAAAAGAAACAGAATCCGTTTTGTTCCTCCTGAGCGACATATGGGACAGCGAGCTGTCGTCCAAATATATAAATGAGTACATGTCTCTATCGGATTCATTTAATGATCTGGACAAGTTACTGAAGGCTATAACAAAAAATATGACCGCAATAGCGAACTACTGCGATCATATAAAGCGCATCAATAATGAATAGGAGCTACACCATCTACTCATAAGATATTGCTTTTTAGAAACCATCTAACAGGCTATATGGATTATTCCTCATTAACCTTTTCTGGTTCAGGATAGTCTTGTCCCATGGTATCTACGGTAACTGTCTTCATGATCTGTGGTATGACAGGTTTGTCTGCCCAACCTGTTTTGGTAAGTGCTATCCTGTCTACTACATCCTGACCCTCAATAACTTTTCCGAAGGCTGCATATTCTCCATCAAGATGTGGTGAATCTGCATGCATGATAAAGAACTGTGAACCTGCGCTGTCAGGCATCATGGAACGTGCCATTGAAAGTACACCTACAGTGTGCTTCAGTTCATTCTTAAATCCATTTGAAGAAAATTCTCCTTTTATAGAATATCCAGGTCCGCCGGTTCCTCTTCCATCCGGATCTCCACCCTGAATCATAAATCCAGGAATAACCCTGTGATAAGTAAGTCCATCATAGAATCCCTTCTTTATTAAAGAGATAAAGTTATTTACGGTGTTTGGAGCTATCTCTGGATAGAGCTCAGCCTTTATCACTCCGCCATCTTCCATTGTAATTGTAACTATAGGATTTGCCATTTGTTGTCTCCTTCCAAAAAATAAATTATCAAGCAGGTTTATTTATCAGCCGATATAAAGTATAATACATTCATTAATTCACGGGAGTCAATACAAATGGGAAGAAAATCTATAAAAGAAAATAAAAATATATATTTCAGGTGCAGGGAAGAGGCAGGTCTCACCCGCGCACAGGCCAGTGAACTCATGGGCTATGTTTCTGAAAGCCGTATAGACAAGATAGAAAATGACAGGACTACTGTTCAGAGCGATGACATAGTTGCTATGGCTGCTGCCTATAAAAAGCCGGAGCTTTATAACTATTACTGCACTCACGAATGTCGTATAGGTCAGGAAACTGTTGCTGAGATTCAGCCTGCAAATCTGTCAGAACTTTCCCTCAGCATCTTTAATACACTTAATACCCTCAATTCTCAGAAACAGCGTCTTCTGGAAATTGCTGAAGACGGTACCATTTCCGAGGATGAAATGAATGATTTCAATGCCATTCAGGAAAGCCTTAATAAAATATCTGCTACTGTAGAGTCCCTGAAGCTTTGGGTTAATCAGGCAATTATGAATGGAGATATAAAAAGTTAGTCTGATAATATCAGATTAATACTCAGCATTTACCACTACTATCTCAGGATAATCATTTATCCTGACTGGTAGTACACTGTTTCCCAGTCCGCGGCTTACATACATTCTGGTTTCGCCAAATGTATGCTCCCCTTCATATATTTCAGGAAGAAAACTGCAGCCCGGAGAAAGCAGTCCTCCCACTCCCGGAAGGATTATCTGTCCACCATGTATATGACCGGTGAAGACCAGATCAGCTCCTGATTTCTCATAATCATCATGATATGCCGGTTCATGAGCCAGAAGAATTTTCAGTTTTCCTGACTCCTTATCTTCGGAAGTATATACATCTGTCAGGTCATCTCCAAGTGTAGTTTCAGCCACCCCGGCTATTATATAATCCTCAGTTCTTACCACTTTATCATCTATATACTGAACTCCCATATCTTCTACATCTTTGATAAATCCTTCCAGCGCCTCACCCTTAAGCCATTTCTCATGATTTCCGGTTACATAGAAAGTCGGAGCTATTTCTACAGCCCCCTTAAAAAAATCTTTTGAAAATGTATAACAGGTATGAGTCTGATCCACCACGTCCCCGGTTACAACTATGATATCCGGATTACATTTTTCTATTCTGTCCAGAAGATCACTCTGCTGAAAGCCAAATATCTGATTATGGAGATCAGATATCTGAACTATCCTGAGACCTTTTCCCTGCTGTACCTTTTCCTCTGTAGAATTTCCTTCTGCCGCTTCAACTTCATTATGTGCTTCGCTGTAATTATAGTCATATTCCGTCACAACCAGATGATAATTCTGATATAAACAAAATCCGAGAAAAACGGTCCAAAGGATCAGCAGCAAAGGAATAGTAATAGTAAACTTCTTCTTTTTTGTCTTATGATGAAACACCTTCATTCCCAGTAAACATCCCAGCGCCCCACCAAAAACCGCATTTAGTATGAGGGAAGCTTCTGATACGCGGTATCTCCCATTTTCTGCTCTTTTCTTGTCTATTCCAAAAAGTGCAAATCCAAGAATGTTATTTAGCACTACCATGTAAAACAGTATCAAATCAGTATTCCTCCAATGTTCTGACCGGTGTCTAGCCAGCAAAAAATCATAAATTAAAATTATAAATAAAAATAAAAAACGGTCAAAACTTATTAATTATCAACTATTATTCTACATTTCTATGCTCTAAAATCAAGTCAAATAATTTCTAATGTTTTTTTATCAGTGAGGCGACTTATATGAATGACAAAAAGATAATTGATTTTACAAATGGAAATCCAATTAAACACATACTACGTTTCTACTGGCCGCTGCTTATGACCAGTATGCTGCAGCAGTTATATAATTTTGTTGATGTAATGATAGTAGGCAAAGGACTCGGTGACAGTGCATTTGCATCTGTAGGAAACATGAGCTCGATCTTTTTCCTGATCGTAGGCTTCTCCTTCGGACTTGCCAATGGTTTTGGTGTTCCTATAGCCCAGAGCTTCGGAGCAAAGGATTATTCCCAGCTCCGCCACAGGATTGCAGGAACTATCCAGCTGTCAGCTATACTGGCCGTATTTCTGACCAGTTTCAGTGTCACCATACTTCCTCTGGCACTCAGACTCATGAACACAGACGAAGCTTTGATGAGTAACTGCCTCAAGTATGGCTATATCGTATTCGGCGGTATCTCCATGTCCATCTGCTACAATGTAAGCGCAGCAATGCTGAGAGCACTTGGGGACAGCAGAACTCCACTTAAAGCTATCATCATTTCATCTGTTATTAATCTGTCACTGGACTCTCTGCTTATATTTGTATTTCACATGGGGGTTGAAGGAGCTGCCATAGCTACAGTTGTATCACAGCTCATTTCCGCAACCATTTGTATAAACAGACTCAGGAAAATCGATATCATCCAGTTGAAATCATCTGATTTCAAAAACGAAAGCAAGATATACACATCACTTTTCAGCAATGGTCTTCCTATGGCATTTATGAATTCGATCACAGCAATTGGCTGTATGGTGGTTCAGCATAATATCAATGCTTACGGAATCGATTACACCACCGCTTATTCTGCCTGCAGTAAGTATCTGAATCTTTTCATGAACCCTGCTGCTACTTCAGGAAATGCAATGAGCGCCTATACAAGCCAGAATTATGGTGCTAAGGAATATGGAAGGATCAAGGACGGACTTAAGGTTTGTCTTTCCATCTCTTTTATCACCTATGTAATACTGGGTTCAGTCATGGTACTTTTCCCAAGAGCGCTGGCAGGTCTTTTAATAAGTGGCGAAGCGCCGATACAGCTGGTATGTGAATATCTTCCTATCTGTGGACTTACAATAATATTTGTAGACTGCCTGTTCGTTATCAGGAGCGGTGTTCAGGGAATGGGACATCCGGTTCCGCCTATGTGGTCCGGTGTACTGGAGATGGTTCTTAGAATAGCTGTTATCAGCTTCTTTATAGATAAGGTAGGCTTTAAGGCTGCTGCCTTTGCAGAAATAAGCGCGTGGTCAGGTGCACTGATAATGAATCTGATCGCATTTTGTAAGATACTTGCTCCGAAGCTGGGGGAGGGTAAGAAGAATGTACCCTTTCTCGCAATGCTGAAAACTAAAATGCAATAATACCAACTGTGTATCAACGGATTGCTCCATTGCTTCGCAATTCCCGCAATCCTAAAACCATTCGGACTCCGCTAATTTGCATGCT
>CACZOE010000186.1 GCA_902782695.1 uncultured Lachnospiraceae bacterium
ACTGCGTTAAACGAGGTCGACAGGCAATGCTTAGTAAGCGCAGCGTGTTTGAACAGGGAATGTGCTCATGCTTCAAATCCGTCCGTCCAAAGAAGTATACTAGTCTGTCTAGACGAGGCTTAAAAAAAGAGCTTCCGATAAGGGAAGCTCCTAATGATTATGATGTTATGAAAGGTGTGCGATTCCTTCGTAAGTGAATTTGCTTCCGGAGATACCGCCTGCAGATACGAGACCATCCAGTGGAACGCCTGCTTTACAGAATGGACATTCGTGTGAGTTGTAGGAAGCATATCCTTCAACGTCCTTCATATGGAAGATGGCATGTATGTCATGTCCCTGAACTACATCAACAGCTGAGAATATAGCAGATATACCTGCGATGGTTCCACCATAGTAGCTGATACATTCCAGAGCCTTTTCTGTGGTCTGTCCTGTTGTAGCGGTAGCAAGAAGCAGAAGCACGTGTCTGTTCTTGATCATAGGGATTACATCATCCTTAAATGTGAGCTGTCCCATGGAGTTCAGCTCTGGAGTTGTAACATACATTGTTTTATGCTCATTCATTGACATGATACCTTCGTCTGTAAGTGCATCAGCCAGGTAAGCTCCGATAACATCTGTATTATCCATACATACGATAGTATCAACGATTGTAGTTGCCATGTACTCATGACTCATGGATTTTGCTACTGCCTTTGCCTCGCTTGCACGAGCCTTAAGAGTTGTAAGATCTATATAGTAATTAATGTGAGAAGATGTTGTAGCAAAATGCCCCTGAGACACCTTGAGGTTTATAAGGTTATTATAAGGCGAATTAATCTTAAAAGTTTGCATTAGCATTACCCCCGTTTGTTAATCATATTTTTAGTTCAACCACTAATAATTATACTCATTATTCGGGTTCTTTACAAGGTAAACTTGTGTTATACTGTCTGGTAGGTGCCAAGGGGTGATTTTTGGTAAATATATTGACAGGAGAAGAAAATTTGAGTGCTTCGTTTGATATTTTAGCCGGTGCTTCCATGTCCGGAAAAACATATAAGTTATGCATGGATGTACTGAAGGATGCGTATCAGCATCCTGAGAAAAAATATATAATAGTTATTCCTGATCAGGCGGGTAATGCTTATGAGAAGAAACTCATTGAAATGAATAATGAGTTATACGGCAGACCTGGTTTTATGAATATAGATGTTCTGGGATTTAATCGTCTGGCGTTCAGGATATTTGAAGATATGGGCGTGCGTGATACTTCTGTACTGGAGGAGTATGAAAAGAGCATGCTTATTCGAGTTGCCCTTGGAGAGCTTTCCGGTGAACTTGAAATGTTCAGAAATAGCATAGATAAGCCTGGATTTATAAAAGAAATGAAGTCACTTATCTCTGAATTTATTCAGTATGATATCGGAGTAGAGGATATAGATAAACTCACAGGTGAGAAATCAGAGCAGGCTATAAAAATGAATCCTGCACTGAGGGTGAAGCTGAAGGATGTGAGAAAGATATATGGGAAGTTTCTGGAACTTCTGGAGAAGAGAGACTCAGGTCTTTCAGAGGAGAGGCTTAAGAAGCTTTCCAGACTTCTTTCGGGTAGTGATAAATGTCAGGTTACTGATGGAGTTGTTTTCTACTTTGATGAGTATAGAGGCTACACACCGGACCAGCTCCGGGTTATCAGTGAACTGTCTAAAAGAGCAGAGAGTCTTAAGTTTGCCATATGTATCGAACCATATATTATCAGGAATAATGTGAATCTGAAGGATCATGACTTATTCTATCAGAGCTTTAATACCATCAGAAAACTTCAGGAAGTTATCGGGATGAAGCCTAGAATCGTATATATGGAAAGAAGCAAAACCAGACCGGCGATGCTCAGTTTTCTAGAAGAAAACATGCTTCGTTTTCCAGTGAAGCAGTATAGTGAAGGTGAAGAAGCTGTAAATGCTGAGGATGCTTCTTTAAGAGTGGAATCTTATGCTGATGCAGAAACTGAGGTTAAGGTTATAGCCCAGGATATCAGAAGACTGGTCAGATCAGGCTTCAGATATAAAGACATTACAGTTGCTACAGGTGATATTGAGAGCTTTGATAAAATAGCAGAGAGTATATTTGAACAATATGAGATTCCGTACTTTACAGATTACAGCAGAAAGCTCAGAAAAAATCCTTATACCGAAGCAATCATTAAAGCACTTGATATAGTGGACAGGGATTATGATTATTCAAGTGTTTTCGGGCTGCTGAAGACCGGAACCATGGACGTGGATTCTTATGCTGCTGATGCTCTTGAAAACTATATACTAAGGACTGGTATCAGAGGCAGTAAACTGTGGAATAAACAGATTTTATTCAGAAAGGATAAAGCATCAGAAGAGCTTCTTGAATCCTATAAAAAAATGAATGAGGTAAGGCTTGCTGTTGTGACAGCTATGAAGCCTTTTGATGGCCTGGAAAAAAATAGTCATAAGGTTAGTAATTATATAACAGCCCTTAGAAACTTTTTGGAACTAAACAGATTTGAACAGAAGATTAAAGAATCATCGGGATTTTTAGAGGACAGGGAAAGATATACAGATGCAAGAGCCATGGGCAGTCTGTGGGGAGTTCTTACCAGACTTCTGGATGAGACTGAAGACTTCCTCGGTAATACAGAGATGAGTCTCCATGATTTTTCGGTTCTGCTTCAGTCAGGAATAAATGAGATCAGTATCGGGGTTATTCCGCCCACACTTGATGCGGTCATACTGGCGGACCCTCTCAGATCCAGAATCCTTGACACGAAGGTTCTGTATTTTGCAAATGTATGTGACGGCATAGTACCACCAGCCTCCGGATCAGGTGGAATCATTTCAGATAAGGACAAGGTGGTAATAGATGATCTGTTTACTGAAATGAATACTGGAAAGCATCTGGCTGATCATGGCGTAGAAAAAAAGAGCAGTAATCTTTTCATACTTTATCAGCTGATGTCGAAGCCGACTCATTATCTGAGAATAAGTTATCCATGTGCAGATATTAATGGTACTGCTCTGGAACCATCCTATATAGTCGGAAGAATCATGAGAATGTTTCCAGGAATGGAGCTTCGTCATACTGAACTCAGTCCGCTTTCAGGAACGGTTTCTTCTGATAAGCTGCAGTTCATTTCCCAGGTCAGGGAAATGCTTGATACACTTCATGTAAGTGAAGAAAAAAGGCTGCCAGATGAGTATAAGGATGTACTTGAAAATGCTGCACTTTACAGTAAATATGGACAAGGTATCTCTGACGATATAAAGAGAGGACTGAATTTCTCAAATGCTGCAGGTGCAGTATCTGCTGATACTTTGAAAAATATAAATCTTAAGCTTTCTGTTTCTAAAATGGAGAGATATATGTCCTGCCCATATGCATATTTTCTTCAATATATTCTGGGGCTTCAGGAGAGACCTGAGAAGAAGATAGAATACTATGATGTGGGAAATATAATGCATAAGGCGCTTGAGGAAACTGCCAGAACCATAAAAGATAAATATAATAATGACTGGAAGGGTATCCAGGATGATGATCTGAAGGAAATAATGTCGCAGTATTTTGAGAAGGCCTGGGAAGATTACAAATCTGATGATGTCAGTGATGAGATGGATGGTAAAACCACTCAGGTACTTGCTAATATGAAGGTCCTTTCAGACAGGACTATCATAGCTATGAGAGATCATCTGATAAAAGGTAAAATGCTTCCGGAATATATGGAGCAGACCTTCAGCGCGGATTTTGAGGCTGTGAGACCTGATGGCGAGAAGGTACCTATTTCAATCCTTGGTAAGATAGACAGAATAGATACAGTAACCGAAGGTGAAAAAACATATATAAGAATTATTGATTATAAGACAGGTTCCCAGAAGTTTAGTCCGCAGGAAATAAAAGAAGGGACACAGCTTCAGCTGTCTCTTTATACACATATCATAAGTAACATACTTCGGGAAAAACTAAAGGATAGTAAAGTTATTCCTGTTGGAATGTACTATTATCATGTGGATAATCCGGTGGTGGATGTTCCGGGACCAATGGCTGTGAAAAAACGTGGCGGCGATGAATCTCTTGCTACTTATGATGAGCTTATGAAAGCTCTGAAGCTGGATGGGGTTTCCCGGGATGATCCCCATGTGATGCTTAGATGCCATGATCTGGGTCTGGTGAGCGAAAAGTCCGGAAGTATAATCGGAGACAGTACAGTAATACCTGTCAGCGTGGATAAAGAGGGAGAGTATAAGAGCAGTGCCATAGTAGCCGGTGAGAAGAGTTTTGAGATGCTGGGTGCCTACAGCATGAAGAAAATGAAGGAAGGTGCTGAGGAGATACTCGCAGGTCACTTTAGTAAAAATCCTGTTTCCTTTGAGGGGAAAAGGGGTAATGCATGTACTTACTGTGGATACAAATCTGTATGCAGATTTGGAAAAACATCAGGTTCAGAAAGAACGATACCGAAAAATACAGATAGTATAAGAAGTCAGATAAAGGAGTTTGAATCATATGCCGAAGTGGAATAAAGGACAGCAGGAAGTTCTGGACAGCATCCATGACAACAGTAATATTCTTGTGTCGGCAGCGGCGGGATCAGGAAAGACCGCTGTTCTTGTTGAGCGAATAATCAGAACTGTTCTGGAAGGACGGGCAAGTATAGATGAGATTCTTGTTGTTACATTTACCAGAGCGGCTGCCTCACAGATGAGAGCAAAGATTATCAGTGCTCTGGAGAAGGCTGTTTCAGATAGACCTGAGAGCAATATGGCCAGACAGCTAATGCTGGCCGAGACGGCTGATATCATGACGATAGACAGCTTTTGTGGAAAGATAGTCAGAGAAAACTTTCAGGTAGCAGGTGTAGATCCTTCCTTTGATATCTACGATAATGAGGAGATAGTTCTTCTGATGGAGGACGTTCTGGATGAGATACTCGATAAGCATTACAGAGAAGATGAATCCTTCCGTCAGCTGGCACATTTCCTTATGAAGAAGAATCTGAGCGACGAACTTCTCAGAGAATTTATATTTAATATTTTCAAGGTGTCCGAAAGCTTTGCCAATCCGGTCAAGTGGCTGAATGAGGCGAAGGATGAAGTGAAGAGACTGGATGAGACCGGAAGCAGTCCCTGGATAGATAATTATAAAGAATACTTAAGAAGTCTGGCCAGAGGATATCAGGAGCATTTGAAGAGGCTTGCGGATGAAGTATCAGCGCTGGCATCGGAGGATGCGGATACCGCAGCTAAGCTTTATGACATGTATATATCCGATGCAAATGTAATGAGAACCATTTCTGAAAAGCAGACACTTAAGGAGATGGCGGCAGCGCTTCCTTCCAGATGGTCTATGTTCCCGAAAAAGAAAGCGGAAATAATTATGGGACCTGACAAGGTGCGTACTCTTACTTATGAAAGAGATAAGATAAAACAGTCTGTGAAGGGAATATATGTTGAAGAGGCTCTTTCTGAAGAAATCAGAAGCTCTTCGGACTACACTGAATGTCTGGTGGATATTGTTCTGGAATTCAGGGAGGCTCTTCTTAAAGAAAAAGAAAAAGCGGGAAAATATGAATTCAGTGACATAAGCCATGCGGCTTATAAAATCCTTTATGATATAGAAAAAGACGAGCCATCTGATATAGGAAAAAGAATGGCGGAAATCTATAAATATATCTACATAGACGAGTATCAGGACAGTAATGATCTGCAGGAAAATATTATAAACTCGGTTGCAAGAAGAGATGAAAACCAGAATATAAATAATGTATTTATGGTTGGAGATATAAAGCAGAGTATCTACAGATTCAGACTGGCAAGACCGGATCTTTTTGCTGATAAGTCTGAGAAGTATGGAAGTGGAGAAGCAGGCAGACTCATTTCCCTGAACATGAATTACCGTTCAAGAAAGGAAGTTCTGGATGCTACGAATTTTATATTCAGAGAGGTAATGAGTAAGGAGTTCGGAGGTATCCAGTATGATGAGTCAGCTGAGCTTCATGTTCCGGAGATAGAGGATTATGAGGCAAACTTTCCGATAGCCAGAGCAAATGTGTCCGGAGTTCCGGAGCTGATCCTTCTGGATACCATGACCGCAGATGAAGAAAAAGCAAAACCTGTACTCACCACCGATGAACAGGAAGCATTTATTATAGGCAGAAGAATACTCGAACTGGTTAATGGTGATAAAGAAAAAAATATACTTCCACTTATGGTGCGAAATGAAAAGTATAAGCCGGACAGACCGGTAAGCGAGCATAATCCTGTATACCGCCCGGTGAGATTTAGTGATATAGTGATCCTTCAAAGAGCAGTTCATGGTACATTTTCCATGACAAGAATCTATGAACAGATGGGGATTCCTGTAACCATGGAGGATGGTAAGGGATACTTTGATGCCATGGAAATCGTGACAATGATGTCGGTGCTTCGTATCATTGATAATATTCAGCAGGATATACCCCTTGCATCAGTTCTTTTATCAGAAATAGGCGGCTTTACCGATGAAGAGCTTGCTCTCATAACAAGTCTTTCAGAGGACAGATATATAAGTCTTGCGGACAAGATGTCACTTTTTGAAAAGGGTTATCTTGGCAGAGATTCAGAAGAAGGTCGTGTTGCCGGTAAGGTACACGGGTTTATGACTGTTCTTGACCAGTGGACTCTCATGAAACCTTATCTATCCATAGCTGAACTTATAGATAAGATAATCAGAGATACGAAATATGATGAGTTTGTGGCTGCCATGCCAGATGGACAGAAACGAGTGGCAAATCTGAAACTCCTGAAGATAAGGGCAGATCATTTTGAATCAGTAAGAAATAAAGGACTTTTGGATTTCCTGAATTATATAGACAAATGTCAGATACATGAGCTTGATTTTGGAGAAGCATCAGTAAATGATAAAGCAGACGACAGCGTAACTATAATGTCAATCCATAAAAGTAAGGGACTGGAATTCCCGGTTGTTTTTGTGGCAAGGCTGGGACATCAGTTCAGGTTGAAGGAGATGACAGACAGTGTGGTAGTTGACAGCGACTATTACATTTCCATGGATAACTTCTTCTATACCGGTGACAACATAATGGTTAAAAAAGGCAGTCTGAAAAAAGATGTTATAAGACTTCTCGCTGCGAAATCAATGAAAACTGAGGAGGCCAGACTTCTGTATGTGGCTATGACCAGAGCAAAAGAGAAACTCATCATGACTGGAGCCTTTAACAAACCTGTACCAGTTATGCCTATCACCTGCTCGTGTCTGCTGGACTTTATAAGATATGCCATGAAAGTAAGTGAAGTCGCAGGACGTATTGATGTAAGTACTGTATCACAATATGAGGCTGATACGGAATTTCAGAAGAAATTTGTAGCCAGTAGTCTGGATTATTCCCGTGATATGGAGAAACTCATTCAGCTGATAGGGGCAAAAGCAGAAGAAGTTGAAGCTGAGAATCCATATCTGTATAATTATCCCTACGCTGAAATGACAAGGTCAAAAGCTAAACTGTCTGTATCAGAAATAAAGCATAGTGAGATGGAAAAGAATCTGGAACTTCTAAGTTCAGTTAAAGAGACAGATTTTATCCCGGATGTTTTAGAGCCAGGTGTAGAAACACCTGAATCTCAGTCTGAATCAGAAAATGATGATATAAGTGCAGCTGAACTGGAGAAATTAAGAAGTAAGGCTGCTATGAGAGGAACCATCATACATTATCTCTTCGAGAAGCTGGATTATAAAGAAGTAGCTAGCAGAGCCACACTGGCAGATGAATTTAGCAGGGTGCTTTCTGAAAGTGTGTTCAGCGATGAAGAAAGAGCACTGGTAAACATCAAAGGACTTACGATATTTTACAGTGAAAAGGAAGACTCGCTGTTTTCCAGAATGAAGAAAGCTTGTCTGACTGGTAAACTGTATCGTGAGCAGCAGTTCATTACAGGACTCACGAATCATGAGATTCCTGGAAGAAATGCTTCTGAAGAAAAATCGGATAATGATTTTACTGTCGTTCAGGGTATTATAGATGCATTCTTCTATGAACCTGATGAAGATGGTGGAGAACATATCATCCTTGTGGACTATAAAACCGATAATGTAAAAGATGGGCAGGAACTTCTGGGAAGGTATGCATCGCAGATGTATCTATATGCGCTGACACTTGAAAAACTGACTGGACATAGGGTGGAAGATGTAATACTTTATTCAACCCGGTTCGGGGAAGTTCATTACAGTGACTGGAGAAGTTATGTAAACTAAATTAAAGGGATTGCAAAATCGTTTAAATAGAACAGGAGAAGAAAATGAGAGAAAAAGAAGACCTAACACTACTTGGAAATCAGGCTACAAAATATCCTCAGGATTACTGCCCTGAAGTCCTTGAGACCTTTGAGAATAAGCATCCGGATAATGATTATTTTGTAAAATTTAACTGTCCGGAATTTACGAGTCTCTGTCCAATCACAGGACAGCCGGATTTTGCCACGATATATATATCTTATGTGCCAGATATAAAGATGGTGGAGAGTAAGTCTCTGAAGCTTTATCTTTTCAGTTTCAGGAATCATGGGGATTTTCATGAGGACTGTGTTAATAAGATCATGAAGGATCTCATAAAGCTCATGGATCCAAAGTATATCGAGGTATGGGGTAAGTTTACACCACGTGGTGGTATATCTATCGATCCATATGCGAATTATGGAAAGCCGGGAACCAAGTGGGAAGAGGTTGCCTGGGACAGGCTCTCACACCACGACATGAACCCCGAGAAAATAGACAACCGCTAACCCCCTAAAATGTCCATAAATATATACAATTATGAATGAAAAGAGGAATGAAATGACAGATTTTGAAAAAGCAGCAGAGTATATCGCTGATATTCCGCGATTTGCTCCGAAGACGGGACTGGATAATACCAGGATAATCCTGGAGAGACTGGGAAATCCCGAGCGCGCTGCAAAAGTGGTTCATGTGGCCGGAACAAATGGCAAGGGCTCTGTTTCAAAAATGATTGCTCTGATGCTTGAAAAGAAGGGCTATAAGACAGGTCTTTTTGTTTCACCACATCTGATCAGAATAAATGAACGAATGACTATAAACGGCTCTCAGATCTCTGATGCCGATTTTACGGATATTTTTGATAGAGTAAAGAAACTTACTGACATTCTGGTTAAGGAAAGAGAAGATTTCCAGCATCCGGCATATTTTGAATTCTTGTTTATCATGGCAGCTCTTTACTTTAAAGAGCAGGACTGTGATTATGTGGTATTTGAAACCGGACTTGGTGGAAGACTTGATGCTACAAATGTAACTTCCCCCGAGGTCAGCATTATAACATCAATTGGTCTGGATCATATGCAGTATCTGGGAGATACCATAGAAGAGATTGCTGGTGAAAAGGCTGGAATAATAAAACCGGGTGTTCCCGTGGTGTATAATACTGGAAGCGATGTTGCTGACAGGGTTATAGAAAGTACTGCAAAGAATAGAAAGTGCAGCATGGTCAGAGTTGAAAGTATCAGTGGTGGTCAGGACGATTCAGATGTTAAACCTGTTGTATGGGATTTCCTTCATGAAATCTTTGGGGACAGGCAGCCGCTCTATCAGTACGACAATGCATCAACAGCTATTGCCGCATTTATGACCCTTGAGGGCTGTGTCTTTTTTGACGAGGTTCGAGAAACTGTAAGAGAAGCACTAAGTTCGTTTGCCTGGCCTGGAAGGATGCATTTCGTTTCACCGAATGTAATCATCGATGGCGCTCATAATGAGGATGCTATAGAAAAAATGACTGAATCCATAAGTGTCATACAGAAAAACCGGGGATGGAAAGAGGTAAATATTTTCTTTGCGGTTTCCAGTGATAAGGACTATGAAACTATAATTAAAATGCTGTGCCAGAGACTGACCATTGGTAGTGTTTATGTTACGGAGATCAATTCTGCCCGTCGTGAGGATATAGGAGAGATAATGAAGCTGTTTCAGAAGTATCTTCCGGCCGAAAAACACTTCGAGGTTGTTGGAAGTACTGATATGGAGAAACTATGGGAGACAGCAAAAGGAGAACTTCTGGAGGATACATTTCTTCTTGCAGTTGGTTCGCTATATATGGCTGGAGAACTTCTTGAATATGAAGGAGGTTTGTCCTCTGATAAATAAGCGGCATTTATGACAAATACTTTTGATTGTTTTGACTTAATTAATCACTTGTAGTAAACTCACTCATATGTGTCAAAAGGGTGACGGTTGTCACTGTTTGGAAGGTGGATAAGATATGATAGATTTTGATGAAGAAATAAAAAGATTCACGCCTAGTTTGGAAGTTAGTCAGGCTGAGGAGGATATCTATAAGGATGACCTGAAGGACATCACGGATATCGTTATGCAGATGACAGAGGATCTGAGAGGGAGTTATATAAATGGCAGGTAGACGCAGTTGCTTGTATTGCGGAGAAATAGTGGGCGTAAATGGTTATTGTCGTTCCTGTGGTCTTGGACAGAGTTTTCTATGGAAGGCGGGAAATACTTCAGAGTATTATCTGAATGTTGCCATCGACAGAATTGGTGTCAGAGATCTGAGCGGAGCCATTGAGTCACTAAAAATGTCTCTGAGATATAATAAGACAAATACAAATGCACTCACACTCCTGGGACTGGTTTATTATGAAATGGGTGAAACGGTTCAGGCTCTCAGATACTGGGTTATCAGCGTGAATTATAAATCAAAGGATAATCCTGCAGTCAGATATCTGAAGGAGCTGAGAGATGATCCGGAGACTCTGGTAAAGGCCAGTGAAACAGCACGGGATTTTAATAAAGGTCTCGAACTTGCCCAGAATCATGATTTTGATCTGGCGGTTATGCAGCTGAGAAAATGTATAAGTGCGAGTCCTCAGTTTATTAAGGCGTATCTGCTCCTTAGTCTTATTTCTGTTGCTCAGAACAGGACAGGTATGGCTAAAAAATATATCTCAAGAGTTATTGCGATTGACAGGGCAAATCCCATAGCACTGGATTTCCTGCGCGAAATGGGCGAGTCTGAAATGGATATAAGTCGTCTGGCTGAGGAAGGTATAAATGATGCCGGTGATCTGTTCAGCTTTTATGGAGTAGAACAGCGTAGTGGCGGGCGTCCTGCTAAAAAGATAATGCCAAAGGAGCAGGAAAAGACCAGAAGTCTCAGACTTAAGAGATATAAGGATCAGAGTCTTGCTAGATTTTCAAATATATATATGATCGCGGGAGTAGTGATAGGACTTCTTGTATTCTATTTTCTTCTGGCACCGGATATGAAGGATAATTATAATGAGAAACTCCGGGAAATGGAGACCTCATATAATCAGAC
>CACZOE010000187.1 GCA_902782695.1 uncultured Lachnospiraceae bacterium
CACTTTTTTACTGCTACTCGGCCTCCGTCAACGCTAAGTAGTGCTCCGCTACCGTTTGCCCAGGGAAGTCTCATGATTCAAATCCTGTATTAATAAGAGCCCCAGAAGGAATGTTTCGTGAAAATTCCTTATCTCAGCTTGCCGTGGAATAAGATATCCAAAGTTGTATACAATAGAAAACAGGGTGAGATAACTCACCCTGCTGCGGTTCATCCATATAGCTGTGATTAGGAATTCAGCTTCTTCAGATCCATCTTGTCTACAACAATGAGAAGCTCCGTTTCCTTCTGAAGCGGTTTTTCCGGATCAACGAACAGATGCTTCTTCTTATTATTCTTTATTGCAACTACATTCAGCTTATACTGTTTTCTGAGGTTCAGCTCCATCAGATTCTTTCCAACCCATTCAGGTTTAACCTTCATTTCAAGCATACACAGATTCTCATCTATATCAAAGTAATCCATAAAAGATTCCGATACAAGGATTCTGGCTGTTCTCGCTCCGGATTCCTCCTCAGGGAAGAGCACCTTGTCCGCTCCAACCTTCTTAAGGATCGCACCCATTCTTTCATCAGAAGCCTTCGCCATTACGTATGGTACTCCAAGTTCCTTTGCCACCATAACTGACATAATACTGGCTGTAAGATCTGAACCCATGGCTACAACAACGGCATCCACTTCCTCTATCCCAAGTCCCTTTACCGCATCTGCATTTGACACATCCGCATTTATTGCATAGGTTGCATTTTCTGAAAATGCCTCAACAAGCTTAGGATTTTTATCTACTACCATTACATCTGCTCCAGCTTCATAAAGGGTAGTTGCTATACTCTTTCCAAAACGACCAAGTCCGAAGACAGCTATTGATTTTCCCATTATCGATCTCCTGTTATTACTAATTATTTATATATTTGATATAGTTGCCAAAGATACCTTTGAAACCATACTTTTAGCCTACATAAAACCTTCCCTTTGCATAACTGATAAGGTTTCTGTCATTTATTCCGTTATTAAAGAACAGCGCCATTGATATAGGACCTATTCTTCCCAGATACATTGCTATAATTACAAGTATTCTGCCCGGAGAACTAAGCGTCGGTGTAAGCGCCCTTGAAAGGCCGACTGTCGCAGTTGCACTGAACATTTCATACATACCATCAACAGTTGATACTCCATCTATACATACAAGCAGTATGAGAAACACAAATGTAACCATAAAGCTGACTGTAATGATTGCTGCTGATTTATGAATCATATCAGAAGTAACTTTCCTTCCGAATACTACATTTTCATTTCTACCTCTGATGAAGGAAATAGTATTCAGAATGGCCAGGAAAAATGTAACTGTCTTTATACCACCTGCTGTACCTACCGGAGAACCTCCGATGAACATGAGTATAGCTCCAAGAATACAACTTCCATCTCTGAGACTCTGCTGAGGAACAGCTGCAAAACCGGCCGTTCTGAAAGTTACTGACTGAAATACAGAATTTATTATCTTATCACCTGCTCCCATATTTCCAATGGTTTCAGGATTTGAATACTCCATAGCAAATACTGCCGTTGCACCAACTATTATAAGAAATGCTGTCAGCCAGATTACCAGTTTTGTATGTTCACTAAAACGCCTGTTGATGACTCTCAGTGAATAACCCTTCCTTCTACCTTCTACTATTCCTTTTACAATATCAAACCACACTACATATCCAAGTCCTCCCAGTATAATGAGAGCCATTGTATTAAACAATATAATCTTGTTGGTATTATAAGATATAAGACTGTCTGGTCCCAGTATATCGATACCCGCATTACAGAAAGCTGAGATAGCTGTAAACACCGAATACCATATCCCCTTTGCTCCAAATTTCGGAACAAAAACGATCATGTAAACAAGAGCTCCAAGTCCTTCTACTGCGAAGGTACCCTTAAGTACTCCTGACAGAAAACGTATAAGTCCGGACATTGAATCCAGATTAAATGCATCGTGTATCATCAGCGACTGACTGAGGGTAAATCTTTTGTTGATCATCAACATGAGTACCGAAGTAACGGTTATTACTCCAAGTCCTCCCAGCTGGATCATGATGAGGATAACTATCTTTCCAAACAGACTCCAATATGCAAATGTATCAACCACTACAAGTCCTGTCACGCAGATGGAGGTTGTAGCGGTAAAAAGTGCCGTTATAAAATCAGCACCCTCACCACTGGCAGACGAAACCGGAAGCATCAGAAGTATCGTCCCCACAATGATAGCAGCTAGAAAGCTGATAGGAATAAGTTGTGCTGATTTAAGTTTATTTTTCATTATTTCTTTCTCCAGGTTCCAGGTGCAAGCATTATAAGAACAGGTATCAGCTCAAGTCTTCCTGCAATCATATCAAAAATGAATACCCATTTTGACAAAGCATTGAAACCTGCAAAGCTCCCCGTAGGACCAACTACTCCCAGGCCGGGACCTATATTATTAATAGTTGCAGCTATAGATGTAAATGTGGTTATCAGATCAAAACCATTGAAACACACTATAACAAATGAAATTACATATACAAACAAATATGCCATTAGATACACATTTGTTGTACGAATGGTATTATTATTTACTATCTTCCCATCCAGTTTTACATTATTTACTGAATTCGGATGTATATAATTCTTAAACTCTCTGAATATCTGCTTAATGTACAGAATGCATCGTGAAACCTTGATTCCGCCACCGGTACTTCCTGCACAGGCACCAATAAACATTACCAATACCATCATTGCACGAGACAGATCAGACCACATATCAAAGTCTGCTGTTGCATATCCGGTTGTGGTCATTACTGATGCCACCTGGAAAAAGGATTTCTGAAGAGATGTCCCGAAGGAATCATAGGATATACCTACATCCCATCCCATCAGAGATAAAAATCCCTTGAAGGTTCCAAGCGCTACCACGATGCTGGCCACGAGATAGATTATAAAATACCATATAACTTCTTCACAATGAAGAAGACTTTTAAACTTTTTCAGAATGATCAGATAATATACGTTGAAATTTACTCCGAAAAGAAGCATTCCAACAGTAATAATATTCTGACTTAACGTACTGTATCCTGCAATACTGTCGCCATGAACACCAAAGCCTCCTGTACCGGCTGTACCAAAAGAAATACAAATGGAATCAAAAACCGGCATTCCGGATATTATAAGCGCAACTATAAGTGCAAGTGTTATGGCACCGTAAATGGCATACAGGATAAATGCAGTCTGCCTTACCTTTGGAACCATTTTCTCAACTGACGGACCAGGACTCTCTGCACGCATTATATTCATCTCATCAGCATTTGACGGGATAAATATGAGCATAAACATAAGAATACCCATACCACCTACCCAGTGAGTAAAACTTCTCCAGAGAAGTATACATCTTGGGACAACCTCGAGATCAGTGATAACACTTGCTCCCGTAGTTGTGAATCCGGAAGCTGTTTCAAATACAGCATCCGTAAAACTTGGGAGTACTCCCGACGTCATAAATGGTATGGCACCTATAATGCTCATGGTGAGCCAGGCAAGACCTGTTATAGCAAAGCCTTCCTTAGCTCTGATATTTGTTTTTTTGGGCTTTCCCAGCTGAAGAAGTGTTCCTGCTCCAACGGTTCCCAGAGAAACTATAAGAACTCCCCATGCTTCTTTTTCGAAATAAATAATACCGGTAATAACCGAAATAAGCATGAGAAGCCCCATCATTCTCATAATTTTTCCTAATGTATAAAATACAATTCTATGATTCATCAGCCTGCTTCGCTGCCTGTAAACAGCACCTATCTCTCTATAATTTCCTGAATACTGGTAAGACCTTTGTTAGTAGTAACTACCACAACCTTGTCGCCATATTCCATGGTATCACGACCACCCGGTCTGATTATTTTTCCGCCTCTGCTTATGGAACATATAAGAGTATTATTTAACAGTTTCAGATCCTTCAGCTCGGTTCCGGCATAACTGAAATCCTCTCCAACATTGAACTCCAGAGCTTCTACTCTGTTATCCATTATCTGATAGAGTGATTCAACTTCACTTCCCACTGCATTCTGCATGGATCTTACATACCTTGTTATATAATCTGAGGTTATATCCTTTGTACTGACCGTTCTTCCGACAGGAAGTTCTGTGACAAGCTCCTCATAAGAATTCCTGTGTATTCTTGTTATAGTCTTGATTCGTGTATCAAGTTTGTTGATATACAGCGAAAGAAGAATATTCGCCTCATCCTGATGCATCAGACAGCATACCGCATCCATTTCCTCGATACTTTCTTCTGTAAGAAGTCTCTTCTCAGTAGCATCTCCATTTATGATCATTGCCTTCGGAAGAAGCTCTGCCAGTTCCTCACATCTCTTTCTGTCTATCTCGATTATTTTAACATTTATTCTAAGTGCTATAAGCCTTTTAGCCAGATAGTAACTGATAGTTCCACCACCAGCTATAAGAACATTTTTTATCTTCTTTGCCTTTATACCGATACTGTTCAGGAATGCGCTGACATCGGCCATGGATAAAGTCACCGATATCCTGTCACCGGAATATAGAACAGTATCACCATTAGGTATACTCACCTCATGGTTATGCTCGGTAACGCAGACAAGTGCATTTGCTCCCGCCTTAGAAGGCATATCTTTTATTCTGAGCCTGTCAAGTATTGAGTCCTCAGGTATCTCAACACCTATAAGACTTACCTTGCCTTTGGCAAATGTATCAACCTCCAGAGCCGATGGTATCTGAATAAGTCTCACCATTTCTTCAGCGGCAACCATTTCCGGGTTGATAGACATATAGAGTCCAAGTTCATCACGGAGATAGGCTATCTCATCTGTATACTGAGGATTTCTTATTCTGGCTATGGTTTTACAGCTACCTGTTTTCTTGGCTATAAGACAGGTAAGCATATTTATCTCATCATCACTTGTTACAGCAATGAGAAGATCTGCATCCTTTATCCCTGCTTCCAGCTGACTATTAATACTTGTTGAATCGCCCTGATATCCCATGACATCTACAGTATTTGTCACAGAATAAAGAGCATCATAACTCTTATCCATTACTGTGACGGTATGACCTGCTGATGTTAGATTCTCTGCAAGTGTATGTCCCACCTTGCCACAGCCTGCTATTATGATTTTCATTATCATCTCCTGTAAATAAGATCTCTCTTATCTGTTTTAGGTTTACTCAGGCTTCATAGAGATGTTTCATAAACAACCTCTGGAAAGCATCGTATTCGCCCA
>CACZOE010000188.1 GCA_902782695.1 uncultured Lachnospiraceae bacterium
AACGTGCACGGCGGATAAGATCTTCGGAAACGCTAAGGAGCTGAGAGAGATACTTATCGGAGAAGCCGTCGAGCTTAGCCTGGCGGAGAACAGGCTCATCGGGGATCCTGCCTGCGCCCTTAAGGAGTGCTTCCTCTTCCTCAACGAGTTCCTTCATCTGCTCGATGAAGTAGTGTTTAACCTTTGTAATCTCAAAAATCTCATCAATTGTTGCGCCCTTACGAAGAGCTTCATACATAATAAAATGTCTTTCACTTGATGGAGTAATGAGAGCCTGAAGTAACTGTTCTTTGGTCATATCGTTAAAGTTCTTTACATGACCGAGACCATAGCGGCCTTTTTCAAGGGATCTGATAGCTTTCTGGAATGCTTCCTTATAATTCTTACCGATGGACATTACTTCACCAACGGCACGCATCTGAGTTCCGAGCTTATCTTCAACGCCTTTAAATTTCTCAAATGCCCAACGAGCGAATTTGATAACAACATAATCGCCATCAGGAACATATTTATCAAGAGTACCGTACTTACCACAAGGAATCTCGCTGAGTGTAAGACCAGATGCGAGCATTGCTGAAACAAGAGCTATAGGGAAACCAGTAGCTTTTGAAGCAAGTGCTGAACTTCTGGAAGTACGAGGATTGATCTCGATTACAACTATACGGTCTGATACAGGATCGTGTGCAAACTGAACGTTAGTTCCACCGATAACCTGGATAGCATCAACTATGGCATAAGCCTGCTTCTGAAGTCTGTCCTGAACTTCCTTTGAGATAGTAAGCATAGGAGCGGAGCAGAAGGAGTCTCCTGTATGAACACCCATAGGATCAATATTTTCGATGAAGCATACAGTGATCATATTGCCGTCTTTATCACGGACAACCTCAAGCTCCAGTTCTTCCCATCCGCTGACACATTCTTCAACGAGAACCTGTCCAACGAGAGAAGCCTTAAGACCTCTGGCACATACAGTCTGAAGTTCTTCTTTATTATATACGAGACCGCCGCCGGCTCCACCCATGGTGTAAGCTGGACGAAGAACTACGGGATAGCCGAGTTCATCAGCTATTGAAAGAGCTTCATCAACTGAGTAAGCAACTTCTGAACGTGCAACCTCGATACCGAGAGAATTCATAGTATTCTTAAACTCGATTCGGTCCTCGCCTCGTTCAATGGCATCTACCTGAACTCCGATAACCTTTACATTGTATTTATCAAGTACTCCTGCATCGGCAAGCTCAGCACACAGGTTAAGACCTGACTGACCTCCGAGATTTGGCAGAAGAGCGTCTGGACGTTCTTTGGCAATGATAGCTTCAAGACGTCTGACATTAAGTGGCTCGATGTATGTTACATCAGCCATTTCAGGATCTGTCATGATTGTAGCCGGATTAGAATTAACCAGGACTATTTCGTAGCCCAGACTTCTAAGAGCCTTACATGCCTGAGTTCCTGAATAATCGAACTCACAGGCCTGGCCTATGATGATAGGACCGGAGCCTATGATCAGAACCTTGTGAATATCTGTTCTTTGTGACATAGCATATTCCTCCTAAGTAATCCCCTGGGCATAGTGTTAATAAGCTTTAAGCCCAGTTGGAGATACTATATCATATTTCAGAGAATAAATCTCTATTTTTTTATTATATATAATGTAAAAATTTTGACTCTTTATGCCGGGATATTTTGTTACATATAAATATCTGGAAAAATACTTAAATATATAATAAAATGAGACCGTAAAATTATAAAAAATTTAAATGATAGAAATGTGTTAAATATCACTATATAGTGATACTGTGACGTGTTGTGGTATAACATATTGCACAAAAAAGACAATTGTTTATTGACAAATCGGTGAAAATGTTATATTCTGTAGAGGATTTTTAAATATCATATTTTATAAGGGAGGACGAGAGTATACTATGAAGAAGAGAATTCTCAGTTTATTACTCGCAGTAATCTTAGTATTTGGTGTTGCAGTTGTTCCTGGCGTTGGCGCTGACGCAGCAGCTAAGAAGATCAAGTACACAAGATTAACATTTGCAGATGTGAACTCAAATGTTACATTTGAGATCGCAGAGGCTAACAGAGCAGCAGCTGCTAATCAGCTTCATACTGTTCTCAACAACATGCTCAAGAAGGGCACAACATTTGTTGTAACAGTTAACAAGAAGGATTACACAGCTACTAAGACTGGTAAGCAGGGCAAGGGTAGCGTTACAGTATCTGATGGTAAGACAACTCAGACACTTGATGCTTTCATCGTTGCTAACAAGGGTAAGGCTACAAGCGTTACTGTATCTGTAAATGTAAAGAAGGTTCTTAACGCAGCTAAGCTTGCAAAGAAGAAGGCAAACTTTGGTTACTCAATCAAAGTTGGTGATGCTGTATTCTCAGATCTTAAGATTTCTAAGAAGAACAAGGTTACTTTCAACGGTAATGGTAAGGCTTTCGCTGGATATCTTAAGAATGGTAAGCTTTATGTTAAGAAGAACAGAACTAATTCTAAGTTCGTTAAGGCTCTTAACAAGTCTGGTTGCTTAAGCAAGGTTAAGGTTGTTAAAGCTAAGACTGCTTCACTTGCTAAGTAATAAAAACATTTTTGAAACTTAATTATTTATTAGATTTAAGCTGTTAAGCCATTGACTTAACAGCTTAATCTATGTAAAAGGATAATAAAATTATGCGCAGGATTAACTTAAAAACTTTGGCTGTTTTTCTTTCAGCATTTTTTATATTGTTTGGTTTTTCATTTTCTTCATATGCCGGAAATATAAATTCAGATGAAGCCAGAGTTATAGGTGTAGCCAGCGGTACTTTTACCTATAAAGGTAAGACATATAAGGCTCATTCAAGTTATGTGAGTGAATTATATTCTTATCTGAATGATGATGATACGGATCTGGATGCTGACCAGGCAGATGCTGCTATAGAATATATTTACAGCAATGTTAAAGAAGGTATTGATTCCGGATATGTATATGAAGTAAATGCTCCTGAGGAGAGTAATGTCAATCTTAATGTAGTTGAAACTCCGCCAGCCAACGAGGCTGCTAAAGAGACCAGCGATAAAGAAGTTGCTGAGATGCTGGATGAGATTGATAAGAATTATAAAGAAAGAGAAGAATACAGCGCTAATACTGCATCAGAGACAGATGCATCTATTTATGTTGGGGATGACAGTATTGTTATTTCTACTGATAGTGGCGATTATCAGATCTATAAGAATACAAGGATCATACCTCAGGCATATACATATCTGATATCAATAATTAGTATTTCACTTATCGTTATAAATATTTCCATATTTTTAGTTTTGTATTTTAACAAATGTATGAGGTTTAAGTCTCAGGAGAGGAAAAAACCTCGAAAAGGTCATCATAGAAGAAGAAAGATACGTAAGGTCTGCAGAAATATCCTTACTGTAACTTCTGCTATAGCGATTTCTCTGATTTGTTTTATTATCGCATTTAGTATAGGATTCTTTGATAATAACCGTATAATGAATAACATTCAGAGCAGTGGTTATTTCAGATATGCTTATACAAAATATATCGGTGAAACAACCGAAAGAACCTATGATATGTTTACAGAGGCTTCAACAGAGGTGGCAACTGAAGCACCTTCTGAGGTCCTTTCATATGATGAATATATAGTTAAAGAGAAGATTTCCATAGATAGTACATTTAAGAGTAAGACGATTGCTGAGGAACAGGATGTTTCTGATAACAGTATCGCTCCTTATATAAAACGTATGCAGCTTGATTCTTTTAATGCCATTATTATTGGTGTTATCTGTTCACTGCTTGCTTATATCATTGCTGATATCTGTAATATTTTTATGGATCTAAGAAGAGATAGAGGAGTAAAGTCCATTGCTATATCTACATTTGTAGGTGCGGCGGTTACATTTGCTATAGCAGTTCTTCTCTCTTTATTCAGGATAGATAAGATATTCTCAGTTGAGCCTGGTTATCTGTATAATTTCCTTCAGGATCAGATGAGTTATATCGTGAAGATATTTATAATCATTGGACTGTTCTGTATAGTAGTCGGATTAAGCCTTGTAGGACTTTACAAAACCATGAGAAGAGATCATTAGTCTGACATATGAAAGGATAAAAATATGCGCCTCTTTGATATTCATTGCCATATTCTTCCCGGAGTGGATGATGGATCAAGGAATATGGAAATGTCCATGGATATGCTTGATATAGCATATGAGGAAGGTACCAGAAATATCATATTTACACCTCATTATATTCTCGGGAAAAACAGCTATACTTTTGCAGAGCTTGATGAGAAGTTTGAACAGGTAAAAAAAGAAATAGCTGAAACCGACAAATATCCTGACCTGAATCTTTATCTGGGGAATGAAATCCTTTATGAAGAGGGAATAGTAACAAAACTTCGGGCCGGCGATATTCATACAATGAATAATACCAAGTATGTGCTTGTTGAATATAATATCAGAACACCCTTTGCAGAGATAGTTCATTCAATTGATGAGTTGACATCTGCAAGATATTGGCCGATAATAGCACATGTTGAAAGGTATCATGCACTTGAAGGAAAACTTGACCGCGTGCAGGAGCTTATTGATAAAGGTTGTCTGCTTCAGATGAATATATCTAGTGTGGATGGCGGTTTTCTGAATGAAAATGTACGCTGGTGTAGAAAACTTATTAAGAAGGGTTACATCACACTTCTTGGTACTGATGCACACAATACTGATTCCAGAGCACCATATACTAATGAATATATTAACTGGATAGTTAAAAAATGTGGTGAGGATGATGCCTCCTGGATGCTTGAAGAGGCTGCACAGCTTGTTATAGATGGCAAGTATATTGACTGATGATTATTATCTTTTGTTAGAATAAATATAAAAAGGAAAAAATTATGAACAACACAAATGAAGAAATCGAGATTGATCTCCTGGAATTGATCCGGGTACTTATCAGTAAGGTATGGATTCTTATTCTTACAACAATTCTTGGTCTTGCATTAGCTGCAGGTTTCACAATTCTTTTTATAAAGCCTGTATATAGTTCTACTTCCATACTTTATGTACTTACAAAAACAACAAGTGTTACATCCCTGGCAGATATCCAGATGGGAACCTCACTTACTCAGGATTATATGGTTGTTATTAACAGCCGTCCTGTTATAGAAAAGGTTATTGATAATCTGGGACTGGATATGAGCTATGAACAGCTTAGAGGAAATGTATCTGTTACAAATCCTACAAATACACGATTCCTTGAGATTACCGTAAATTCTACAGATGCTTATCTGGCTAAGAAAATAGTTGATGAGCTTGCAGATGTGAGTGCCCAGAGAATGGCCGAGGTAATGGAAACTCAGGCACCTAATGTCATGGATTATGGACAGATATCTGCTTCACCTTCATCACCAAGTGTAGTAAAGAACTCTATTATTGGTGCTATGATCGGATTTATCATTTCTGCCGGTATTATAATTATTATTCATCTGATGAATGATTCTATTAAGACCAGTGAGGATGTTGAGAAATATCTCGGAATCAATACTCTTGGTTTGGTTCCTCTTGGAGAAGGAGTATCAAAGAGAAAGACTCATGGTAAGGATCCTACAGCTAGAAGACGTAGAAAGAAACAATCAAAAGAATCATCAAAATGAGAAAGTAATTGAGGATTGCAGATATGCCAAATAAGATAGTATTTGAAAATCTAAATGAGCTTGATTTTAAAGTAAACGAAGCTTATAAGCGTATAAGAACCAATATCAGTTTTTCGGGTGATAACATTAAAACTATTGCACTTACAAGTAGTGTTCCTAATGAGGGAAAGACTGAGGTTAGTTTTAATATAGCCCGTTCTATGGCTGAAGATGGAAAGAGAACTCTTTATATAGACGCTGATATCAGAAAATCAGTTGTCCTTGCCAGATATGGTGTAGACAAGGAAACAAAAGGTCTGTCTCATTATCTGTCAGGTCAGGTAAAGGATATAAATAATATTATATATACTACCAATATAGATAATTTTGATACTATATTTACTGGAACAAAAGCACCTAATCCTGCTGAGCTTCTGGGTAGTGAAAAGTTCGCTTCTTTAATCGATACACTGAAAGAAAAATATGATTATGTAATAATAGACTGTCCACCGCTAGGATCTGTTATTGATGCAGTTCTTGTTGCAAAAAATTGTGATGGCGCTATTATAGTTATAGAATCTGATAATGTCAGCTATAAAATGGTTCAGAGTGTAAAGAATCAGCTGGATCGTGGTGGATGCAAGATACTTGGTGCTATACTGAATAAGGTTGAATCCGGTGGTAAGGGCTACTACGGATATTATAAGGGTGGCTATGGCTACTACGACAGTTACGGAGAATATGGAGAATCATAGATAAAAAGCAGAGGAGACCGGGAAGTTATGGGCGAATCTACAAACATTAAAACGAAAAAAAGGTTTAAACCTGATTTTAAGAATTTGATCATTCTTATCTTTGATTACATCTTTGTTTTACTGGGATATATTATTTCACTTATGACGCTATGTGAAGTAGATGCAAAGTTTGTTAATGCAGCATACCTTACAACGTTGGTACTTGTAACTCCTTTTTATACTTTAGGAATGATAGTACTTATGTATATATTTAAGCTATATGTTAATGATGATTCAGTTGACTTGTTGATAGAAAGAAGAAGACTGCTTATAGTAAATTTTTTAGCTTGTATAGTTTATTTTGCAATCATGCATTTTCTTGATATCACATATCCTTATGCCTATTTCATTTTGGGTGGACTGTTTCAGCTTGTATTTACATCCGGTATCAGATTTGTGTATCAGTTTCTCTTTTCTAATAAGGGAAAATCTGTTGCTGAATCTGCTGATACTGGAGAGGGTGCAGAGTAATCAGATAAGAAGCATATATTATGATAATTGTTTAGAAGCTTATCCTTGTTTGGGTAAGCTTCTTTTAGTTAGTGGTCTTAAGTTTTATTTGTTTTTTAGGTGCTCATGTCGTATAATAAACCATGTATGTAAAAATTTAAAAGGATAGTTTTTATGAATACTCGAAATAAGCTTGAGAATAAATTATACAAATACACAATACCTAATCTTTATCTGGTTATAATAGTCTGTTTTGTTATAGGTTATATAATCAGATATCTAATTCCTTCACTTTATGACTATCTGCTTTTGATTCCATATATGATAGTTGTCAGACATCAGTTCTGGAGGCTTTTTACATGGATTTTAACGGTTCCTTATGAGTTTGGAGGATCTTTTCTGTCGCTTTTATTTCTTCCTATTAGTTTATACTTTTACTATTATCTGGGAAGGAATCTCGAGAGTTACTGGGGCAGATTTATGTACAATCTCTATATATTCGGAGGAGCTATTCTTACCGATATCCTCGTGGTGCTTGGTGGTATTTACTATTATTATATAAGTCCGAATGCAACGCTTCATATGAATCAGTTCCCTCAGGAAGTGGCGATGTATGGGGATTCAGTAAGCGCTGGTCTTAGTGTTACCAGATTTATGCTTATCAGTATATTTCTTGCCTTTACAGTTGTAGGTGGGGATCATGTGGTATATCTGTATTTTCTCATACCTATCAAGATGAAATGGCTTGCTTATGTGGATCTTGCATTAATGGCATATTATTTCCTTGCAGGAGGTCTTTTTACAAAAATAGTTGTATTTAGTTCAATTGCTAATTATTTTGTATACGCTTATATAAACAGAAGCAGAACTAAGCCTACATTTAAAGACCGGAAAAGACAGAAAGAGTTTATCAAGGCTAAACAGAAGGGTTATAAAGCAAGAAGACGTCATGCATCTCAGAAAAATGGAGATGTCATAAACTTTCCGGGAGGTTCCATTATTCCACCTGGAACAGGAAATCCTGATGGAATAACTGTACATAAATGTGCAGTTTGTGGAAGAACTGAAGTGGACAGCCCGAACCTTGAGTTTAGATTTTGTTCTAAATGTAACGGAAACTATGAATATTGTTCCGAACATTTATATACTCATCAGCATATAGAGTGATGATCTTATAAAATATATACTTAAAGAATTGATAAGAAAAAAGGATTATTATGAAGAAAACAGCAAAAATTTTACTGACAAATATAAATGCAGATAAGGACCGTGAACAGTCTGTTCTTAAGTATCAGCAGCTTATGGCAGCAGCTCTCTATAATTATTCAACTATCAAGCTGTCTATGAATCTTTTTACCATGTATGAAATGTCTGAAGAGATCAGTCTGGACAGAAGGGAAGAAATAGAAGGATATATAGACAGTATTAATACGGCTATACGTTCGGTATATGTTGATCCGGACGAGACTGCTTCATCTGATATAGATGAGAGTCTTAAGGAAATAAGCAGTATCCGTGATTCTATTACATCTAAAATGAAGATACTTACTGCATATACTGACGCTTTACAGATATATGAATATATACTTAACAGATGTGAGCCTAAAGTTCTTGGAACAACGGATGAAAGTATTGATACTGATGCGCTTGCTCAGTCAATGTATGAATTCGTTTTTTCAGAGAATGATAAGATGCTGGTAAATACCAGAATTCAGGAATTTATAGCTCAGCTTCCTGTTCGTATGACAAAAGACAGATTTTTCGATATTATTAATAATTCTCTGTCTATTTACAGGGGTGGAGAGCAGCGTAGTGTGGATGATTTTATTCAGACTATAAGAGAAGCCGCGCTTATGGATGTTCCTGAAGGCTTTGAAAACAGCTACGCGGATCTTTATGAAATATATAATGAGTTCAAAAAAGCTGATTACAAGAATCTGGACAGAGCCGCATATGATAATCTCAGTGACAGACTTACTGAAGCAACAGGCATTATTGAGTCAAATGTTACTGACTATCTGATGCTTACTGAGATTATTAATGATGTGCTTATAGTTCTTTACAGCTCTGGGCTGGCAGACGGATCATATCTGGGTAAAGAATTTGAAACATCTTCAAGAATTCTTTCTGAACTTGTAAAGGCCGATGATATTTATGAAGCCTCCGGTGAGTTTGATGAACTTTTCGTTGAACTTGAAGGTGCCCAGGAGTCATCCTTTGAAGAGCTTTCCTTTATAGAGGCATATCTTGATGATCTTTCAAATGTTTATGGAGAAATGTATTCAGATGAAATAAAAGAAGGTTTTGATACTCTCAGGAAAGCGGATATACTTACTTCTTCAAGTCTTTTCATGGATGTTGATACCAAGGCTATAACCGTGGTTGAAAATGAAGCGGATGATATATACATAGCTGAGGTAAAAGCGTCACTTACTGAAGATATGACAGAGTTTTTTGGAGGACTTTCCAAGTATGAGAAGAGAAGTGTTATGGCAAAAGTTCTTTCTCTTATGCCTGTATTCTTCAATTCTCAGGACGAAATTCTTGAGTATTTTAATTATGCACTTTCCAGTTGTTCAGATAAAGCAGAGCTTACTGCTGTCAGAGATATAGTAAATGATCTGATAATGGGTTAACTGTTGTATTAGATTAAAGGTTATTTATATGAAATTTAAGGTGTCTCCAAATGTATATTCCGAGGAAATGTCCGAAAAGGCCTTTAGCAGGACTCTTAGACGTATTGCCCTGAAAAGACCTGTTACCGGACTTTTTGTGGTTACAGAACCCATCATGAATACAGGAATAATGGAGATATATGATTATAACGAACTGCTTCAGCCATATTACAGAAAGAATAAATCAACGTTAAATATTCTGGGGATTGCAAAAAGCAGAGAGAGTGCTAAAACACTTGTTTGTGACATAATAGATGACGCCTATAGAGAACTGGGTGGTCCTAAGATAAAAGAATTATTCGGGCTTAGTGGATAATGGCTATATTACTAACGATTCTAAAAGTATTAGGAATTATTATCCTGGTGATTTTAGGGCTGGTACTACTTATTATTTTACTAGTATTGTTCTCACCTATAAGTTACCGGATAAGCGCTGAGCATAATGAAAATGATACCAGGGCAAAATTAAAGGTCGGTTTTCTTATACTAAATGTAGTCGGTTCATTTGTAAAAGGTGAGGGACTTGATTATTACGCAAAGGTTTTATTCTTTAAAGTTTTTTCAAAGGATAAAAGTAAACCTAAGGAAGACTATTTCGCTGTAGATCTGCCAGATGAAGAAGAACTGGCTGAAGAAGAAGCGGGAACCTCCCTAAATAATGATGGAGGAAATTTGGATGTGTCCTCAGGATATACTCCGGAGAATGTGTTTGAAAACAACGTAGATACTATATCGGAACCCCCTTCGGAAAATTCATCTGAAAACGTATCGGAGAATAGTTCTGGAAATACTTCTGAAATCAGCTCTGGCAGTGAATCAGATAATCTTAATTCTGATGGAATATCAGATAGTCCTGAAACGGACGGACAATCTGAAAATAAGAAAAAAGAAAAGGTTCCCCTTGGTGTAAAGCTTGATCAGGCTTCAGAAAAACTTGATGGTGCTTTAGACAAGGCTGACGAGACTCTGGATAAGCTGGATAAGAAATATGTAGATGCTATAAAAAAACTTGATCATGTAGATCAGTTTCTGGATCGTCCATATGTTCAGAAAACCATTAAAAGAGCTTTTAAAATAATTAAAAGGCTTTTCGGTACCATAAAACCAAAGAAGAGTAAGGGTTATATACATATGGGACTTGGTAGTGCTGCAGACACTGGGATGATTCTTGGTAAATTATCCATGTTTTATCCTCTCTGGGGCAGCTGGCTGACTGTAGAACCTGATTTTTATTATAAAGTTATAGAAGGAAATATTGATATAAAAGGTAGAATATATCTTTTCAGATTTATTGGCCCTGCTATTGGCATGGCGCTGACACCAAGCTTTTGGAAAACGATTAAGCTTGCAAAGAAGATTTAGGAGGTCGTACTATGGCAAACGGAAATGATTTTAACAACACAGTAAGTTCTTTGTTTAAAGGTATGGATGCATTCCTTACTTCAAAATCAGTTGTTGGAGAACCTATTCAGATAGGTGATACAACTATAATTCCATTATGTGATGTGAATTTTGGAGTAGGTGCCGGAGCTATGGGCGGTAAAAGAAGTGACAGTGCCGGTGGCGGCATGGGCGGTAAATTATCACCAACAGCCATGATAGTTATTAAGGATGGTTATACCCAGATCATTAATGTAAATGAAGATAAGGGCTCACTTGCCAAAGTTCTTGATATGATTCCGGGTACTGCTGAGAAGCTTAAAGCTATTATAGGAAATAAGACAGTAACAAAAGAAGAAAAAGAAGAAATTCAGGAAATTGCAGAAAATCTGACTGAAGAATTCTAGTTTGTTATCATTTAGCTGCAAATAATTTAGGGATA
Source organism: uncultured Lachnospiraceae bacterium (assembly GCA_902782695.1). Taxonomy (GTDB): domain Bacteria; phylum Bacillota; class Clostridia; order Lachnospirales; family Lachnospiraceae; genus Eubacterium_Q. The sequence goes on from CACZOE010000188.1 coordinate 11,385, forward strand.
AAATAAAAAAAGATGCCGGCGGCGGGGGTCGAACCCGCACGGTGCTCGCACCAACAGATTTTGAGTCTGCCTTGTCTGCCAATTCCAACACGCCGGCTGATTTTAGATATTTATATGCTTTTTATAAGCATAAAGAGTTTATCATATAGGATAATTATTGTCAAAGGAGAATTAGAAATATGAATATTCTGGTAACAGGTGGTACAGGTTATATCGGTTCTCATACAGTTGTTGAACTGATAAAAGCCGGACATGATGTAGTGATTTTTGATAACCTTTATAATTCCAAAGAAGTTACCCTTGATTATATCGAGAAGATAACTGGAGTAAAACCAAAGTTTTACAAGGCTGATATGCTTGTTCCTGAAGAAATGGAAAAAGTATTTCAGGAAAATACATTTGATGCAGTTATTCATTTTGCAGGTCTTAAGGCAGTAGGCGAATCGGTTGAAAAGCCACTTCTGTATTATGAAAATAATATCGCCGGTACCATAAACCTGTGCAAGCTGATGAATAAGTATAACTGCAAGAAGATAATATTTTCTTCTTCTGCAACTGTTTACGGTTCACCAAAGAGCTGTCCTATAACTGAGGATTTTCCTCTTTCTACTACAAATCCTTATGGAACAACAAAGCTCTATCTGGAAAGAATTCTTAGTGATCTGACTGTTCCTGATAAGGATTGGAAGGTTATTCTTCTCAGATACTTTAATCCAATTGGCGCTGATGAAAGTGGTCTGATAGGTGAATCACCAAACGGTATTCCAAATAATCTCATGCCTTACATCATGCAGGTTGCTCTTGGAAAGCTTCCTGAGCTGGGAGTTTTTGGAAATGATTATGATACTCCGGATGGAACTGGAGTTAGAGATTATATTCACGTTACAGATCTGGCTCTTGGTCATGTGGCTGCTCTCAATAGAATTGAAAAAACAGAAGGTGTGGATATATATAATCTGGGTACAGGAACAGGCTACAGTGTTCTGGATATAGTTAAAGCATTTGAGGCTGCAACTGGTATCAAGATACCTTATTCTATAAAGCCAAGACGTGCTGGTGATATAGCTATGTGCTATGCAAATCCTGCAAAGGCTAAGGAAGAACTTGGATGGGAAGCAAAGTTCGATCTCGAGAGGATGTGTAAGGATTCCTGGAGATTTGCTGAGACAACTCTCAGAAATGCTTAATAAATGGAAAAGGTACATATTTGATCAATGTCTAAAAAAGAAAAAAATATAATAGAAGATAATAATATATCCGGGGTGTCAGGTTCTTCTGGTAAACGTCGTGAGAATTCGAGACATCAAAGAAATGTACATCTTGCTGTGATGTGTGCCATTTTTTCCATAATAGTTATTCTTGGAACTGCTTATATCGTTTTACATTCCATTTCTGATAAGGAAAAGCTTCGTGAGGCAGGTATAGCTGCTTTTAAGGCTGGAAGCTATAATGAGGCGATTACAGATTTTAATGAATCTCTTAGCCGCAAAGAATGGTTTACTGAAAAGATGGATATAGATACGAAGCTATATCTGGCAGCGTCCTATATGCGCTGTGGAGAGTATCTGTCTGCATATAATATTTATAATGAATTTATCATTAGCAAAAATCCGACATCCCTTAGTAAAGAAAGCCTTCAGAAAATGTCGGATCTGGCATTTGCTCTGGACAGTATAAAGAGCGGAGATATAAGTGAGGTTTCAGTTGAAAAATTGAAGAGTGAACTGGAAAGGGGAAATACCAGTGTATATCTGTTCCTTGGACTGTGTTATCAGCAGATGGAACAATATGATGAAATGCTTTCTTCATTTAACAGCTATATAGATACCTATGGTATAAATACATATATTGCTTACCAGATGTCTTCTTATTATCTGGGGAAGGGTGATCTGGATAATGCTGTTACTTATATCAATAAAGGACTTTCCTGTGGAGATGACCTGTATAAGGATAAGGTTCTTTTTAACGATATAGTTGTTTCAGAGACCAAGCTCGATTATGCAAATGCTCTTACTAAAGCAACAACTCTAATAAATGAGTATCCTGAAAATGAAACCTATCAGAAGGAGTATGATTTCTTATATTCAAGAATAAATATGAATGATGAACCTGTTCATACCAAATCTGAGGATGAGTGAGTATATATGAGGTTACCTGAAGAATATAAAAATAAAATGATGAATCTTCTGGGTTCGGAATATGATGCCTACGAGGCATCACTTTCTGAACCCTTAAATCATTGTTTGAGGGTGAATACATTAAAGATTTCTGTTGAAGATTTTCTAAAGATATCACCATTTGAACTGGATAATGTGCCCTGGTGTAAAAATGCATTTTATTATGATGCTGAAAAGTGTTCGCCTTCTAAACACCCATTTTACTATGCAGGTCTATATTATCTGCAGGAAGCAAGTGCCACACTTCCAGCAGCTACGCTTCCTATTGAAGAAGGAGACTTTGTACTGGATATGTGTGCTGCTCCGGGAGGTAAATCTACTGAACTTGCTGCAAAACTTAAGGGTAAAGGAATCCTCGTATCAAATGACATAAGTGCTTCCAGACTTAAGGCGCTTCAAAAAAATATAGAGGCATTTGGTGTGGAAAACTGTATTATATCCTGTGAGACTCCGGACAGACTGGCAGAGCATTTTGGCGCATGCTTTGACAAAATTCTTATAGATGCACCATGTTCTGGTGAAGGTATGTTTAGAAAGTCCACATCCATGGTTACAGCCTGGGAACAGAATGGAAATGAAAAGTTTGCGGCGATTCAGAGGAGCATTATTAAAGAGGCAATAAAACTGCTTCGTCCCGGTGGTATGATACTATATTCAACCTGTACCTTTGATCTCAGGGAGGATGAGGAACAGGTGAGATACCTGCTTTCTCTGGATGAGAATCTGGAGTTAAAACCGATTGAAATGTATGAAGGTTTCGTTCCTGGTTACATGGGTATGGATTATTCTGCACATTTGTTTCCTCATAAGGTTCATGGAGAAGGACATTATGTGGCGCTTATAGGTAGTAAAACAGAAGACTCTTTACCTGGCTCTGGATTAAAATCTGAAACCTCATCCTTTGGAATAAGAAAAAGAAATACATTTCCTGAGGAAATAAATGAATTTCTCTCACATGTTAAATGGGATGATGGAAAAATCTCAAGAATTACCTTAAATAGTAATAAGCTTTTTCTTAATCCTGAAATAGTTCCGAATACAAAAGGTCTCAGAACAATGAGAACAGGTGTGTATCTTGGAGAGTTAAAGAAAAAGCGCTTTGAACCCAGTCAGTCCTTTGCAATGATTCTTGATAAGGATGAGTTTGATAATACACTTAATCTTTCTCCGGATGGTGATGATGTTTACAGATATCTGAGGGGAGAAACTCTTGATGTTGGAGATCAGACAATAAAAAATGGCTGGTTACTTGTAACAGTAGCTGGTTTTCCTTTGGGATTTGCAAAAAATGTTAATGGAACTTTGAAGAATAAATACCTGCCTGGATGGCGTATGATGTCATGAGTAAAATAGATAATTCAACTTATAAAGCTATAAAAAAAGATAGTAGATCAAAAAATAAAAAAGCTTCTGCAGATGCCGGATGTTATGGTCATGTAAGAAAGAGGAAAAACTCACGATTAATCATGACTTGTATCCTTTTTCTGTTAATTCTGTCAGATGTTGTGGGAAGTCTTATCATATTCCAGACAAGAAAAACCTGGTTTGTGATCATAGCCTGTATTTTGTCCATTCCTTTCGCCAGAAATCTTATAGATTATGTAATGTGCCTTAAATGTTCACCTCTTGACTCTGAGGGTTACGAGCAGGTTCATGCTATTGAAACAGAAACAGGCAGAAAGGTCCTGTATGATATTTCAATAACTGATGAGGATGGACTTATATTTATTCCCGCTGCCGTTTTATATAACAATAATATAATCGCCTATACTCCGGATGAAAAGAGTTCTAAAGGCAGGGAGAAAATAAAAAGATATATAGATATGGTAAATGTGTCTGAAGAAGGAAAGGGTTACCGTATATTTGTTACAGAAAATCTGAGTACCTTCAAAAAAGAAATCGTCAGGATAAAAGAAGCTGATGATGAGGCAGCTGTGCGTGACCGGGAAATGACGGAGAAACTGCTTTGTCTGGGATTCTGATATGAGTATATAAAGGAGCTTTTATGCAGGAGATAATTATAACTTCAAACGAAGAGGGATACCGACTTCGAAAGCTGTGTGCAAATCTTTTGCCTCTTGCTCCGAATTCATTTTACTTTAAAATGCTTCGCAAAAAGAATATAGTTCTGAATGATAAAAAAGCTGATGGGACAGAGATTCTTAAGGCGGGGGACAGTGTAAAGCTTTACCTCAGTGATGATACTATCGCGAAGTTTAGTAAGAATAGTACGGATTCAGAAAACTCTGCCGGATCGTTAAAATCTATAACTGATAAATCAAAATATTATTCTTCGAAAATTGATAAGGTTAAATCCAGTAAAAATATATCTAATAATATCAAATTAGAAGCTTTGTACGAAGATCAAAATATAATCATTTGTAATAAACCGGCAGGTGTTCTGTCGCAAAAAGCAAAGCAGGACGATTATTCCATAAATGAAATGATCATTGATTATCTTTTGTCCACTGGTGTTATTAATGATAACAGTCTGCGTCTTTTTAGACCGTCTGTATGTAATCGCCTGGACAGAAATACCTGTGGTATAATACTTGCTTCAAAAACTCCGGCAGGAGCACATTTCCTAACAGAAGCTATCCGTAACAGAACTGTAAAAAAGTACTATATAGCTGTTGTTAAGGGTCGGGCTGAAATAGATGGAAGACATGAAGCGATTCTTGAAAAGGATCGTGTAAAAAACCTAGTCAGGATAAGAGATATTGATATAAGAACTGATGTAAATAAGGATGCAGGTTCATATGTTAAAACGGATGGAAATAATAAGCAGAGGATAATAACCGACACGAGACTTATTTCCTACAACAGGAAACTGGATATATCAGAACTTGAGGTTGAACTGATAACTGGAAAAAGTCATCAGATCAGAGCTCATCTGGCTCATCTGGGACATCCGATAATAGGTGATGTAAAATATGGAGATAAAAGTATAAATCAAAGCTTTCTTTATAAATATAAAATTGATCACCAGATGCTTATTGCGTATAAAATAGTATTTCCAGATATAAAGGAAGAGGATGATGCTTTAATATCAGGACTTACTGTTGAAGCTCCGCTTCCTGAAGTATATAGGAAGCTTTTTGAAAAATAGTTTATTTGAAGATAAAGATTATCTGACAAGTATGAAAGGTTAACATGGCTACTTGGAAAACCAGGGGACTCAGAGGCTCTGCTTTTGAAAGTCTCATAAATTCAACAAATGAATATTACCGAAGTAAGGGTCTTGCACTGGTTCAGAAGATTCCTACGCCTATAACTCCCCTTCATTTTGATAGTGAGAGAAAAATAATCACTGAAGCTTATTTTGAAAAGGATTCTACAGTGGATTATATAGGGGTCGTTCAGGAAATTCCTGTATGCTTTGATGCAAAAGAATGTAAAACTGATACATTTTCACTTCAAAACATTCATGATCATCAGTATAATTTCATGAAGGAATTTGAAGAACAGGGAGGGGTATCATTTCTGCTGATCCTTTTTACTGAAAGAAATGATATGTATTATATGCGTTTTGAAGAACTTAAAGAATATATAGAAAGAGTGAATGAAGGACACGCTAAGAACTTCAAATATAATGAACTTGATGATGATTATTTTTTAAGGAGCGATGGACCTGCCGTGGTACATTATTTGGAAGGTCTTAGCATGGATATATCTACTAGAAACTAAAGTGAGTCATTTGATATTTTATGGCTCAAAAAGGAGAAAAATCATGTATGAATTTTTAAGAGCAGCAGCTATTGTACCGGATGTTAAACCCGGAGATGTTGATTATAACGTTTCACAAATTCTTTCAAAGCTGGAAGAAGCATATGAATATAAGGCGGCTATCATAGCGTTTCCGGAGCTTTCAGTTACTGGATATACCTGTCAGGATTTGTTCTTTCAGGATGCTCTTCTGGAGAAAACTAAAAAAGGACTTAGCGATATACTTGCTGCTACCTATGGAAAGCAGGAAGTAATTATAGTAGGTGCACCGCTCAGACTTTCAGGTCGCCTCTATAATGGAGCCTATGTTATGAATAAAGGAAAACTTCTTGGTATATCCATAAAAACCTATATTCCTAACCACCATGAGTTTTATGAGAAGAGATGGTTCAGCTCTGCTAAAAACCTGGATACTAACTCTGTAGTATTTTCAGAACTTGGCATAAGCTCCAGTGAGGAATATGACTACGAGATACCTGTTGGAAATAATATCATATATGATTTTAATTCGGATTTACGATTTGGTGTTGAAATCTGTGAGGATCTCTGGGCACCGGTTTCTCCATCAAATGTTCTCTGCCTAGGTGGTGCAGAACTTATAATCAATATATCTGCCAGCAACGAAGTTGTATCAAAACGTGAATATAGAAAGCAGCTGGTTAAACAGCAGTCGGCTTCTAATATATGTGAATATCTCTATGTTTCAGCTGGTTCTTCAGAATCAACTCAGGATCTTATTTTCTCCGGTCATTCTATGCTGGCTGAAAACGGTGTTTTGTTAAATGAAAACAGAGATTTCATAGCAAATGACTACATTATGATAGCTGATATGGATCTGGGCAAGATAAGACATGACAGACTTACATCGACTACATTTGCGGATGCACATGATATGCTTTCTGAAGAAATTAATTCTCTTGTAAGCTTAAAAGTATCTGATACAGCTCTTCCTGATTCAGATGGTCAGTATCTGATAGTACCGAAGAAGCCTTTCATACCATCTTCAAAGACTAAGAGAATTAAGAGATGTAATGAGATATTTGACATGCAGGTTGGAGGTCTGGTTAAGAGACTTGAGGTTACTGGTGCAAGACCTGTAGTTGGAGTTTCAGGAGGAATGGATTCTACTCTGGCTCTTCTTGTTGCAGCTAAAGCTCTTAAGAGAATGAAGAAAGACAGTTCTGACCTTATAGCCATTACAATGCCCGCATTTGGTACCTCGGACAGAACCTATAATAATTCACTGGAACTTATAAAAGCTCTTGGAACGGAGCCGGTTATTATCGATATTAAGGATTCATGTTTGCAGCATCTAAAGGATATCGGCCATGATGCAGATGTGAAGGACGTAACCTACGAGAATACACAGGCCCGTGAAAGAACACAGGTTCTTATGGACTTCGCAAATGCAAATAACGGTCTGGTGGTTGGAACAGGTGATCTAAGTGAACTTGCTCTTGGATGGTGTACATATAACGGAGACCAGATGAGTATGTATGGAGTAAACGGCAGTATTCCTAAAACTCTGGTACGATGGATGATCGATTCTGTGGTAGAAAATGATCTTTTCCCAGAAGCTGGCAGCGTGCTTAGAGATATACTGGATACGCCTATCAGTCCTGAACTTCTTCCACCAGATGAAAATGGAAATATTTCTCAGAAGACGGAAGATAAAGTGGGACCTTATGAGCTTCATGATTTCTTTATCTATTACAGTATGAGATATGGCTTTAAACCTTCAAAAGTATTTTATCTGGCAAAAAAAGCCTTTAGTGAGGATTATAGTGAAGAAGAGATAAAGAAATGGATGGAAATGTATTATAAGAGACTGTTTTCACAGCAGTTTAAGAGAAGCTGCATGCCTGATGGTGTAAAGGTGGGATCAGTTTCCATGTCTCCTAGAGGAGACCTCAGAATGCCGAGTGACGCATCTGTATCACTCTGGCTGGAGGATATTAAATAAATTAAAGGGTATTATAGAGAATATATGGATAATAAAGATTTTATAAATGTTCCAATAAATGAACCTGCACGTCAGCAGTATTTTATGGACAGATGTCATGAATATGTAGAAGAATATATATCATCTAATGGTAAAGCTCCTACATTTTATGTATCAACCTTCGGATGTCAGATGAATGCGCGTGATTCTGAGAAACTGACGGGTATTCTTGAGAAGATTGGCTACTGTGAAGCTGAAAAGGAAGAAGATGCTGATTTTGTTATCTTCAATACCTGTACAGTTCGTGAGAATGCAAATCAGAAGCTTTACGGACATCTGGGTTCGCTGAAAAAGAAAAAAGAAACTAAGAAGGATATGCTTATCGGTATCTGTGGATGCATGATGCAGCAACCTGATATAGTTGATCATATCAGGGAGAGTTACAGATTTGTAGATCTTGTTTTCGGTACCTTTAATTTCTATAAGCTGGCAGAACTTCTTTATACACGTATTAGTGGAAATGAAAAACAGGTTATTGAAGTACTTAAGGCGCCTGAAGTAAATGTAGAGAATCTTCCTGAGAGAAAGAAATTTAACTTTAAATCAGGTGTAAATATTATGTATGGCTGCAATAATTTCTGCACCTACTGCATAGTGCCATATGTCAGAGGTCGTGAAAGAAGCAGAACTCCTGAGGATATAATTGAAGAGGTTAAAAAACTTAGCAGAGAGGGCTTTGTTGAAATAATGCTGCTGGGCCAGAATGTTAATTCTTATGGTGTGAATTTCCTAGAAGAAAGTGAAATCATAAAGAATAATCCTGATTACAGCTTCCCGGATCTTCTGGAGGATATATGTCAGATAGAGGGAATCAGAAGAGTCCGCTTCATGACACCTCATCCAAAGGATCTTTCAGACAAGCTGATAGATGTAATTGCCAGAAACCCTAAGGTTGCAAGACATATCCATCTTCCTGTACAGTCCGGTTCCACCAAGATACTTAAGGCTATGAACCGAAGATATACAAAAGAAGATTATCTGGCTCTCGTGGACAGGATAAAGGCTAAACTGCCGGATGCCTCTCTTACAACAGATATCATGGTTGGATTTCCGGGAGAAACAGAAGAAGACCTTCAGGATACCATTGATGTTGTTAGAAAAGTAGGTTATGATCAGGCATTTACCTTTATATATTCTATAAGAACCGGTACACCGGCTGCTGAGATGGAGCAGGTGCCGGCGGATGTCGTAAATGATCGTTTCAGTCGTCTTCTTGATGTGGTTCGCGAGGTATCTGCCAAATCAAGTGCACGCTTTGAAGGTCAGACCAAAGAAGTTCTGGTGGAATGTATGAATGACCATATGGATGGTTATGTGACAGGTAGAATGGATAATAACATTCTGGTACATTTTCCTGGTGATGAGAAGCTTATAGGAAGCTTCGTAAATGTAAAACTAGACGAAGCACATGGTTTCTATTATATGGGTACCATGGCTTAATGATGATTATAAGGAAAAAACTATGATAGATACTTCAAAACTATCTCCAATGATGAAACATTATCTCGAAACAAAGGACGCTTATCCTGACTGTGTCCTTTTTTATCGTCTCGGTGATTTTTATGAGATGTTTTTTGATGATGCGGTAAATATATCGAAGGAATTAGAACTCACTCTTACCGGAAAGGATTGTGGTCTGGAGGAGAGGGCTCCTATGTGCGGAATCCCTTATCATGCTGCTGAGGTTTATATATCCCGGCTGATAGAGAAGGGATATAAAGTAGCTGTCTGTGAACAGGTAGAGGATCCAAAGCTCGCAAAAGGTCTTGTCCAGCGTAAGGTGATAAGAGTAGTGACTCCTGGTACAAATATGGGAGATAACAGCCTGACTGAGGATAAGAATAATTTCATCATGTGTTTTTCAGCTCCTTCAGGACATGGATCGTTAAATAACGGAAGATATGGTATAGCTATCTCTGATATATCTACAGGAGAATTCATGTGTACAAGTGTTACTGACATGAATAAGGTTATGGATGAGATAAATAAATTCCAGCCGCGAGAGATACTTTTTAATGATAAATCTGAATGGGTTAACAATAATGTAATTATGTCAACCTTTAATGAACTCACGGTTAAATTGTCCATTACAAAGAGTATTATTACTGACAGATATTATACATTTGATAGTTCTGTTGGAAATATTGAAAGACAGTTTAATGTTATCGGAGTTGAGGGACTTGGTCTTAAAGATATTCCAGAGACAACCTGTGCTGTAGGTGCTCTTTTAACATACCTTCATGAAACTCAGATGAGTACATTAACCCAGATAAATCACCTGAGTATTTATTATTCAAATGACTATATGATAATAGATACTTCAACCAGGCGTAATCTCGAGCTTACTGAGACTCTGAGAGACGGGGCTAAGAGAGGATCGCTTCTCTGGGTTCTTGATAAAACAAAAACTGCCATGGGTGCCAGACTTCTCAGAAGCTTTATAGAGACTCCTCTCATGGATATAGACAGGATAAATGCGAGACTTGATGCTATTGACAGTCTGAATGTAAATGTTATATCAAGGGATGAGATGAGAGAGTATCTGAATTCTATCTATGATCTGGAACGACTCATGACAAGGATATCCATGCGTACTGCTAATCCGAGAGATATGCTTGCATTTAAGACTTCGTTAGAATATCTTCCTTTCATAAAAAGACTCATTGGCGAGATGAATGGTGAAATCTTCGCTGATATGTATGAGCATTTTGATACTCTGGAGGATATACATGCTATTCTGGATGCGTCTATAGATGAAGATGCGCCTATAACTGTCAGAGAGGGCGGCATATTTAAGTCCGGATATAATGAGCATATAGATAATTACAGAGATAAAAAGCTGAACTCTAAAACTATACTTAGTTCTCTTGAGGATAAAGAAAGAGAAGCTACCGGTATTAAAAACCTTAGGATTAAGTTTAACCGTGTATTTGGATATTTCTTTGAAGTTACGAATTCTTTTAAGGACAAGGTTCCTGATTATTTCATAAGAAAACAGACACTTACTAATGCAGAGAGATTTACCACTGATGAACTGGCTACTCTTTCTTCGGAGATTCTCAGTGCTGAAGAAAATCTGTACGGTCTCGAATATGATGAATTCGTAAAGCTTCGTGATACCCTC
>CACZOE010000189.1 GCA_902782695.1 uncultured Lachnospiraceae bacterium
GATAAGAATACTTAGCTGAATCTAAAAGATCATAGTTGGATCTATAGTTTTCTACTATGGTTGATATACCTGATGCTATAAGCTTTGAAAGGGGTTCCTTATTGCCATTCTTGTAATCCTTAAGAGCTTTTGCTGCATTTTTTCTGGAAACCTCTATCTGCTCAGCAAAAAGAATATTATCTTCGGAATTCTGGCTCACAGAATTGATAAGGTTCTCAGTATAATATTTTCTCAGCTGATCATCAGTAAAGTCCTTAAGCGCATCTGTGTGCTTAGCAGCGTTAATCATATCCTGTACAGCTTCCTTGGTTGTAAGTGCTGCGAAGCCGACTGCCGCAAAGTCTTTATCCGAAAACTTATCCATAGCATCATGTGATCCAATTGGAGTAAATGTGTCCGTATTTGCTTTTAGTATATTGTTATATTGCTGTGGCAGTTTACCAAGAAGATCTTCCATGTTATCTATACTCTTCTTGTCAGCCTTTGACAGGTTCTGGATTCTGTCCTTATAGGAAGCCTCCTGTGCCTGTTTTTTTGTATCAGCAATCAGTCTTCTCTTATATTCTTCAACCTTGCTGATGGTCTCAGCCTTGTTCTCAGCATCATTTCCCTTTCCCTGGTACTTCGAACTGATCTTATTCTTTAATTCTGAAAGTTTATCAAGTGATGCGATGGCAGACTTGATTCTTTTCTGTTCTGTTTTCTTTGAAGTATCATTCCTTCTGCCTGGTGTTGCTATCATCTGGTCTGATTTATAGTTCAGATAATTATCTGCACTTTCAATACAGTTATTCAGATTTTGAACCAGATTATTCAGATATTCTCTAAGCTGCTGTTCATTTACAATAGGTGGATGATTACCGATGCCTCGTCTCATCTCCTTAGCCTCTTTGTTTATAGCCTCGATACCGTCCTTCAGATTAGTAAAATGATCCGACTTGGTATAGTTGAGCTTCATATAAAATGGAGATGCAGCCTTTAGACTATTCATAAGATCATCAGTAGCTGCGATAATATCTGCAAATATAGTCCCATTGTTCTGTCCTGCCTGAGGCTGATTCTGAACACCATCATTTCCTGCTTCAGCATTTACATTTCCTGCTTCAAGTCCGGCCTGTGGCTGTCCTTTGTCCAGCTTGAACATTTCCCGATCTATCTGATTAAGTCGTGCTTCCTCTTCCACGCTTCTTGCATCAGCCATTCTCCTCAGATAATCTGCATGAAGCTTCTTAGGCAGATAGGTCTTCTCAACCTTCATTAATCCATCATCACCGATACGTGAAAGCTCCGGATTCAGATAGACATCATCATTATCTGACATACGATATATTCTTATACCATCCCTGTTCTGAACTGAATAATCAGCGACGATGTTATCATGGATTTCATCAGGCTGACCCTTAACGGTACCATCCTCATTCATTTCCACATACTTGCTGGGAACTCCGTGTATAGTCTTCTTATCTGCAGAAAGCTTTATATCTGCCATCCAGGCTATCTGTATAGCTGCCGGATTCTTTTTGTCTATAAACTCATTCTTTACATATTCACTAAGTGAAATTGTATGTGTCTGGTTAAGTGTATTATCCGGGAAGTTTCCTGAATCTTTATACTTCAGTGTATCTCCATCTATTCCGATTACTGATACATAATGTCCCGGAAGACGAAGCATTATTGGAGATTTGTCCTCTTTAAGAGCATAGATTATCTGCTTCTTGAGAGCTGCAATGGAATTATTCATATACTGTTCAGAAGTTATACCCTGCTTCTCAACATCACGGCTGTATGGCAGTATATCGAATTCTCTCATCATGGTATTCGGTGCAAATGCCATAATAGAGTCACTCATTTCCATGAAGACCTTTCCGCCATCCACATTATAATCAGCATCCCCTCGACCATTATTTTCCAGGTCCTCATTATGCTCCAGCTTCGGACGATAGCCTCTTATATCCTCCTGAGTGACCATAGTATCTCCACCACGGCTGGCAACCATCATCTGTCCAACGCAGGACCAGCAGCCCTGGCTACTTGTCTGAAGTGATGGCTGGTCTATTTTAAGTTCTACAGACTCCGGACCATTTTCGATCAGATCAGGTTTCTTACCATATTCCTGATCATTTGCAAATTTGTTTTCCGCAATAGTATTTATATTTTCAAGTCTGTTTGCGACTTCTATATGCTTATCAAGGAATGCCCTCTCTTGATCTGTGAGGAATCTCTGATTCTTCTCTATATAATCCCGGATTTCAGCTACATTTCCTGTATTCTGAATCTTCGTAGGAATCTTAGTTGTTCTTGGAAGATACTCATAAAGCCATGGCTGAACCTTAAGTGCAAATCTGTATTCGCTGGCGGCACTTTGAGGCGTCAGTCTATCAAACTGCTTCTCGAGCTGCTTCAATGTTACATCCTTATCTCTGGCATGTATACGGCAATACTCAATAAAACCGGGATACTTAAATGTGCCATTAGGATAATCCAGTTTACGCAGTTCATCTGAACTCTTGTACATTGCAAGAGGCAGTACATGACTGTCAGGAATAGTAACAAGTCTGTCCATCATCGGAAGA
>CACZOE010000190.1 GCA_902782695.1 uncultured Lachnospiraceae bacterium
CTTGTTTATCTGGCTAATGGTAACAAGATATATTTTAAGAACTTGCTCAAGGATTCGGACAAATATGAAGAGATTTCTGAGATGCACTCTCCTAAGAAGATGCTTCAGCTGATTGGAGAATCATCAGAGTATGGTGCACTTCCTTACCTACAGAAGAAGGGTTTGCGTGATTGTCAGTACGATGCTGAAGTACAGCTTGAGATATCTTTAAAGAATGGATTAAAGAAGAACCTTGCTGTTCTTGCTACGGGATCCGGTAAAACATACCTTGCTTGTTTAGCTTCCTACAGACTCCTTAACTACACATCTACTAAGCGAGTGTTGTTCCTTGTAGATAGGAATAATCTGGCGCGTCAGACGGAATCGGAGTTCAGCCTGTTTGATAGGACTGAGAAACAGCAGCCGATGAGCAATTTATATAAGATATCTCGATTAAGAAGAGAATCCGATATTGATGCAGATATTGTAGTATCCACTATACAAAAACTGTTTGCTGTATTAACCGGTCAGCAGCTTGCTGAAGCGAACGAGGATGCAGAGGATGAAGAGACCAAGAAAGCTGAAGAGAAAGTCGATGAGACACCCGTTGACCTTGGTACAGATCTTAAGCTCCCGCCAGATTATTTCCAGTTTATTGTAGTAGATGAATGCCATCGTTCTATATATGGCAAATGGCGTTCGGTTCTTGAATACTTTTCTGAAGCAAAGATCCTTGGCCTTACTGCAACGCCTACGCCGGAAGCTTATGCATTCTTCAACAATAACATTATTGAGAATTACTCCTATGATGACTCCATTGTAGATGGCGTTAACGTTCCACCACGTGTTTACCGTATTGCTACGGAAGTTACTGAAATTGGCGGAGTTATTGAAGAGGGAAGTAAAGTTACTGAGGTAGCTCGTAAAACCGGACAGACTACCACATATGATTCAGAGCATAATTACACTTATACATCTTCTGCACTTGATCGTTCAGTAGTAAACCGTGATCAGATTCGTACAGTTCTTACTGCCTATAAGGAAGCTATCTATTCTGATTTATATCCTGATCGAGAGAAGAAGTGGGAATACATTCCTAAGACGCTTATCTTTGCTAAGGATGATAATCATGCTTCTACGATAGTTGAAGTTGCAAAAGAAGTATTCGGTCCGGAATTTAATGGCAATCTCCCTGATCACTTCGTTCAGAAAATCACATACTCTGCAGGTGATTCTAATGCTCTCATTAGAGATCTCCGTACAGAAAAAGATTTCCGTATTGCTGTAACAGTTACACTTGTTGCTACAGGTACCGACGTAAGGCCTCTGGAAGTCGTTCTTTTTATGCGCGATGTTATGTCCGATGTCCTATATACGCAGATGAAGGGCAGAGGCTGTCGAGTTATCAAAGATGATAAACTCCGTGAAGTTACTCCTAATGCTGATACTAAGGAATGCTATTACATCGTGGATGCAGTTGGAGTGACAGAACATGATCATGATATCCCGGGTGGAGGACATGGTCCTGCTAGAAAGACGTTGTCACTTGAAAAACTTCTCGAGCATTTGGCTCATGGTGAAGTAAGCGATGAAAACCTGATTTTACTTCGAAATTATTGTTCTACTATCAACCGTAGATACGAAAATGATGTCATGTTTGGCAAACATCTTGATTTCTTTATATCAGAGTATGGATTTGCTCCACGAACATTAGCAAATGCTATACAGGATGCATTTGAGAGAAATGCTCTCGTAGAGTATGTAAGTCCTTCCAGTGATAATACTGGTCGCCTTGCACTTATATCGGTGCTTATGAACAATATTAATGCACGTAATAAGCTTATCGAAATGCAGAAGGGTTATACAGTATCCATACAAGATGAGGATAGAGTACTGTATGCCGGATTCTCAAAAGAAACAGCCCGGAGTTATATAGATAACTTTGAGAAGTATCTTGAAGATAACAAGGATTCCATTGAAGCACTTCGTATTATCTATAATTCTGAAGATGTTGTTATTACTCACAAGATGCTCGTTGATTTGAGAGATAGACTTATAGCTGCGAATAGGC
>CACZOE010000191.1 GCA_902782695.1 uncultured Lachnospiraceae bacterium
AACTGTCATTGTCTGCTTTCCATCTACAAGGTTCTTAAGGTTAGCCTCGTCACCATCCTGTCCTGTGATGATAACTGAGTTTGTTCCTGCATAGTCAGTCTCGATTGCCTGTGTAACACCGAGAGCTGTTGAGTCGTTTGAGCAAAGAGCAACGTCAAGCTGTGTTCCATCTGAGTAGTTTGAACCCAGGATATTCTGGAATCTGTTCATAGCTGTTGCTGTATCCCAAGACTTTGTTGCAACCTGATCAAATGATGTCTGTCCTGAAGGAACTACAAGCTTTCCTGAATCGATGTAGCTCTTAAGAGCATCATATGCACCATTGAAGAAGAAACCTGCATTGTTATCAGCTGGATCACCGGCTGTAAACTCAATGTTGAATGGGCCTTCTGCATTGTCAAGATCAAGCTGATCTCTTACGAATTCACCCTGAAGCTTACCAACAGTATAGTTATCAAATGATACATAATAACTAATTGAATCTGTGTTCATGATAAGACGGTCATAAGAAATAACTGGAATGTTCTCTTCCTTAGCATCTGCAAGAACCTGTGAAAGTGACTCACCGTCGATAGCTGCTATAACGAGAAGATCAACACCGTCAGCTATAAGACCTTCAATATCCTTAACCTGCTGATCAATCTTGTTATCTGAATAAGTTAATGAAACATCACATCCCTTATTCTTGAACTGCTCCTCAAGATAAGAACCATCTCTGTTCCATCTCTCAAGAGACTTAGTAGGCATTGCAATACCAACTTTCTTTCCACTTGCTGATGCAGTATCATCAGCTGCAGTATCATCTGTTGTTGTGTCATCTGTTGCAGTATCATCTGCTGCTGTGTCGTCAGCTGCTGTATCTGCTGCTGTGTCACTTGAGCTTGTATCAGCTGCTGTGTCACTGGAGCCTGTATCTGCTGCTCCACCACAACCTGTGAGAAGACTTGCTACCATTGCTGTACCTAAAAGTCCAGCCAGAAACTTTTTCTTGAACATATTAAAAACCTCCTTAAGAAAAATGTTTTTTTGTTTCCGATGAACAAATAGTAACACATATTTTTTAGCAATAGATTGCAAGATTCTTCCTATTTTTGGCATCTTTTTTATATTTTTCAGCATTTTTTCCAAAAAAATAGCACAAAATTGTTATTATGCTACAAATTCACAATTTTGTGCTACTATATTGCTATTCACAGTATAAATACAATCAGGAATCCCTTAAAAAACCACTCCCAACATCACTCTTCATCCGGTACATTCATATATACCTCGTCTCTCATATGAAAGCCAGAACTTATTACTGTCGAATCCATATTATACTTATTCACAGCTATCGGATCTATATAATAGTAAGGAACATCGTAGGTTCCATCGGATATCGTATCCTTTACACCTGATACTTCTTTGTTTTTTGCTAGCTGTATAGCGAAATCAGCTGCTGCACGTGCCAGTTTCTCAACTGGCTTATACACGGTCATAACCTGTGTACCTTCCACGATTCTCTGACAAGCCTCCAGATCTGCATCCTGTCCTACTATTTTTATCTTTCCTGCCAGTCTTGCTTCTGAAAGTGTCCTTATAATAGTAGTTGCAATATTATCATTACCACACATTATAGCATCTATATCTCCAAGACTATTCAGGTGTTCATTTATATATTTAGAAGATTCTTCCGCTTTCCATCCCGCAGCATGGTAGCAGTCAGCTATTTCTATATCATTCGATTCCATCACAGATTTGAAACCGGCTTCAACCATGGAAACGTTACTATCTTCAGTAGGTCCGGAAAGCATCAGGACTTTCTTGTTAGGAAGCTCAGACTCAACCAGTGCCTCCCCCATCAGCTTGCCAACCATAGTATTATCAAAAGAAATATAAAGGTCAACATTAGCATTATTTATAAGTCTGTCATATGCAACAACTGGAATACCTTTATCCTTTGCCTCGGCAACTATATCACTAAGTTCATTTGAATCAATGGCTACGATAACAAGAACATCAACCTTCTTATCTATAAGATACTTAAGCTGTGAGCGCTGAGTTGCTATATCACCATTCGCATTCTGGATATTAACCTCTACATCTTCATCTATCTCTTTAATCTTTGAAACAAATATGTCACAGTCTCTCTGCCATCTCTCTATAAGGAAGGAATCAAAACTCATTCCAACCAGAATTCCTTCTGATTCTGACTCAGCCTCAGTATTATCTGTCTGGTCGACAGCCTCCCCGCAGGAGGTTATAAAAAGAATGGAAATAACCAGAATAAGTGAAACAATTCTTTTCAATTTGCGAAATCTACTCTTTTTCATAGTTCTACCTATTTTTTGTATTCAGTCGGAGTGACTCCTACCGTCTTCTTAAATATCCTGCTGAAATAATTCTGATTAGCATAACCCACTTCAGAACATATTTCCTTCATGCTGAGATCCGTATTATCCAGCAGATCTTTTGCCTTCTCAATTCTAAGATTCGTCAGATACTCGATAAAATTCTCTCCAGTTGAATCTTTAAATATCTTACTGAAGTAGTATGGACTGATATCCACCTCTCTCGAAACATCCTCAAGAGATATATCCTTCTGATAATTCCCCTGAATGTATGTCATGGCTCTGTCTATAACCCCATTGGAACGTTTTTCCTTACGACACATTACATTCTGACATGCTTCAGTTAATTTTTCAACAAACCATTTTTTAAGAGATTCATACTCTGCAGTATTATTTATCACTTTCAGATAATCTTCTCTGGATCTGAATTTATACAGGTCGCCTGTTTTTTCATACGCAAGGCTCTCAGCTCTTAGAACGAATTCCAGAGTTTTTAATTTTATATCATCCTCAAAGCCTTTATAGTTTTCAGTCATCCAGTCAAAGAACAGATTTGCATTTGATATGGCCTCATCGATTTTTCCCTGTCGGATATTTTCAAACAGTGAAGTTTCTATATCTACAGGATAATTCTCTTCATATTCACAACCTGCAGACACATCAGATGCATGAACTACAGAACCTGTACTCATGGTAAGACTGTCAAGAGCTTCATTATATGAAAGCATCTGCTTATCCAGAGTCTTTATTGTACCAATTCCAACCCTGAAAATAGCATCCATATGAGAATTAAGTCTGCGTACAAGACTTCTGGCAATATCTATTATCTCAATACGGTCGTTATAAGCAAATTCCTTTTTATCATAAGGAATAAATATAGCTATTTTATTTGCCATGACAGGTCCGACTATACCACTGAAATAGCTCTTTACTATATCTCTCATATCTCTGATATGATTCTGAATCCTTACAGAAGTTCCAGCAGCATTCGTCATAAAACTTCCATCCTGCTGCTCACCAAATACAAGAGCAATCATATATCCATAATCTGTATTTACCTCAAGGAGTTTCTTAAAGCTCTCGATATCTTCCTTAAAGAAATCCTGAAACAGCAGGTTATAGATAAATCCACTCTCGAGAATCGGCGCTACCGTTTCCATCTTCTCAAGGATTTCCAGTTCCTTGGTTCGCTTATTTCTCTCAACATCCACCTGCTTCATAGCCTTACGGACAGTCTGCAGGAATTTATCCTTATCCACAGGTTTGTTCAGATATTCAAGCACTCCAAGATTTATCGCCTCCTGGGCATACCCAAACTTATCATAAGCAGAAATAACGATAAATGTAATTCCCGGATCTCTTTTGCTTATTTCCTTGATAGCATCTATTCCGTTAATTCCCGGCATTCTGATATCCATCAGTACTATGTCAGGTCTGAATCTCTCAGCAAGTTCTATTACTGCTCGTCCGGTTTTTGCAGTTTCAATCAGGACTTCGTCACCAAACTCCTCACTGAGTAAGTATGAAAATGAATCCAGCACTATACCTTCATCATCAGCCATCATTATCCGATACATACTTGTAATCTCCTTCACTTCAGGCAGTTATCACCGCCACTTAACGAAAAAATGATAATTTATATTTCCTTCGGTACAGAAATTACGATTTCTGTTCCCTGGTCTCTTCCTGCACTAATTATCTCAACTTCATTACGATCATTAAAGTACAGTCTCAGCCGCTCCAGCACGTTATTGATTCCTACACCATTACCCTTGTGGGAATCATCAACAACTTTCTTCTTCTGATAGCTTCCGTCCATTATATCATGAATAAGTTCCTGTGACATGCCGATTCCATTATCAGCCACACTGATACAGATAAAATCATCCACGCCATAAACGGACAGAGTTATGAGACCCTCCCTATCTATATTTCTTATACCATAATTTATACAGTTCTCTACAAGCGGCTGAAGGATCATTCCCGGCAGCCTTACCCTGAGAAGTTCTTCATCTTCTATCTCTTTTATAAAATGTATCTCACCGGAGAACCTTACATTCAGAATGTAGATATAAGTATCTACCATCTCTATTTCCTGTGCAAGAGTAACTTCATCATTTTCAGAAATATTATATCTGAAGAATGCTGCAACATTCTGTATATATTCATAGGTTCTATCAGCGTGTTCCAACATAGCCAGCTGTGTTCCTGCATTCAGCGTATTAAAAAGAAAATGCGGATTTATCTGGGCCTGAAGATATTTCAGCTGAGCCTCCTTAAGATTCGCCTCCATAAGGATTTCTTTTTCCTTCAGCATCTGCTCCTTTTTCATACCTTCACGAAGCCTGCTCAGGTATCCGGGAATACTGCTCACCATCTGATTAAATGCTATAGTAACGACACCTACTTCATCCTTACTGTGCACCTTAACCAGTCCAACCTCATCCAGTTTTCCTCCAGCCACCTTATCAGCAGCTTTAGCCAGCTCATGAAGAGGCTTTGTAATATTTCTTGTTACCAGTATAACCAGGAATATATCAAAAATAACCATAAGTATAAGCATTGTCATACTCAGGATTTCCAGATAATTCACCGCAGAAGAAAGTTCCTTATAACTCTCCGTATTTGCTCTGAAGCGATAACTATTAAGACTTGTGATATAAAAATTTATATATCTGTAAATCTTTTCAGATTCTTCGTAACTGGCTTTATACTTTTCTATATTACGACCACGTTTAGCCTCGATAATATCAGAAGCAAGCACAAGATAATCTTTCGACATATAGTAAATGCTTCTCTCCATCATCTTCAGCTTATTGTCGGTAATATCCGTTTCAAGCCCATCCAGAAGGTCCTTATAACTCTGTACTGATCTGTAGTAATCATCCAGAGAATCAGTACTCTTGGTATTCAGGTATCCTGTTATACTTCCCTGAAGTTTTATGAGAGCATCCTCAAGCTCATTAAGCCTTACATTTCCCTCATAGATTTCATCCATCTGCCTGGTAAATCTGTTGATATTTGCATACATAAATGCATTTACACCGAGAATGATAAGCATGGTTCCAACTAAAACTACGGAAAGCTTGGTACGAATGCGGAGATCCTTCATCCTTCTATATATTCTTCTCAGGCGTTTAATCATCCTCACCACCGCCTTCCTCAGCTGGTGGTGTCAGTTCTTCTGAATCAGCAAGACTTATATCGATCAGATACAGACCACTAACATAACCGCTTTCTTTATATTCATTCAGAGCATCCACTGTGGATCTGCCCATCTGCTCAGTATCCACAACTACAGATGAATGGATGATATTCTTTTCGATAGCTGTCTGGATAGATGGCGACATATAATATCCAAATATCTCTACATCTCCAACCTTGTTATAATCAACTACAGTCTGGCATACACAGACTGTATTTTTTTCACTCAGACAAATAATGACATCCGGAACTTCATTTTCCCCCACAAAGATATCTCTGATTTCCTCTTCAGCCGCATAATCTCTTCTGCTGCTTATTACTTTACTGTTAAGATTTATCTGGTTTGCCATACCATTATCTATAAAGGTTTCGCGAATCGCAGTCATAATGACAGACTGACTGTTACCTGTCAAAGTATCATCAATTAGAACAAGCGCATTTATAGAATCTGATTTTTTCTTTTTAACATATTCTACTACCTGCTCGCCATACATTTTGCCCATATTGTAACCGCTTACTCCGATATAGCTCTTACGGGCACTATCAATGATATCATCAGACACAGTTACAACAGGAATCTCTTCCTTTTCAGCATCTATCAGAAGCCTTTTAGTACTCATGCTGTCATCACCTTCTACGATGATTCCATCCACGCCAGAATTTATCGCTATTTTAAGCAGGTCAGCTTTTGTCAGACTCTCGTCCAGGTCTCCACCCATGAGTTCAACATATGCATCGCTCTCTCTTGCTTCTTCCTGTGCACCTTTATATATACTCTGCCAGAAATCCGTATCATACTTATCAGAAATGATCACGTAATAATTGCTATAGGTGACATCATCTCCCGACGAAACAATACTTCTTGTATATTGAAGGCGAATGTAAAAAAAGACTACGCCAATCACTGCAGTGATAAAGAGCATAAAGCCCAGTATCACTGCTGTGATGAGAAGTCTTTTGTTACTGATGTCCTTTTTCTTCATTTCTATACACCTTATCCGATGTTTATGAATCTATTCGTGCTTCCTTAGAATTTTCCTCAATATATTTCCTTCTCGGAGCAACCTCTGTTCCCATAAGAGTGCTGGTAATCGAGGAAGCCTCTGCACGGCTGGATATCATCACCTGCTTAAGAACACGGTGTTCCGGATCCATGGTCGTCTCAAAGAGCTGGCTCGCATCCATCTCTCCAAGACCTTTATATCTCTGGATAAGGAACTTACCAGTATGGTCTTTTCTATATTTTTCCAGCTCATCATCCGAATACAGATACTTAGCCTTCTTACCTTCTCCCACTCTGTAAAGAGGAGGGATTGCAATATAGATATGTCCCTCTGTAATAAGTTCCGGATAGAACCTATAGAAAAATGTAAGAAGCAGTGTCGCTATATGAGCCCCGTCCACGTCCGCATCTGTCATGATAATTATTTTATCATAATTCAGCTTCGTTATATCAAAATCATTTCCGAAGCCTGTAGAAAATCCACAGCCAAAGGCATTTATCATAGCTTTTATCTCAGCATTTTCCAGAACCTTAGATACCGGTACCTTCTCTACATTCAGAATTTTACCACGAAGTGGAAGGATTGCCTGATATTTTCTGTTACGGGCTGATTTAGCAGATCCGCCGGCGGAATCTCCCTCGACTATGAATATCTCGCACTTTTCAGCTTCATTACTCTCCTGACGGACTAGTTTTCCATTTCCTTCAAAGGAAAATTTATTCAGATTTATCTTTGTCTTATTCTTTGCTTTTTCCTTAGCAGTCTCAACAGCTCTGTCTACGATATCCTTCAGCACATCATAGTTACGGTCAAAATAAACCGTCAGCTGTTCACGCATTATGGCATCTACTGCCGGAGTAACATCCGTATTTGAGAGTCTGGTCTTGGTCTGTCCTTCAAACTGTGGATCCGGATGCTTTACGGATATGATAGTCTGCATACCCTGTCTTATATCAGCACCTGAAAGGTTCGGA
>CACZOE010000192.1 GCA_902782695.1 uncultured Lachnospiraceae bacterium
GGCAACAATTACTGCCATCAAAATCAATTGTGATGCCTACCCTTCTTACCTCACGTTCAGTCACATATTCCCAGATAAACAAATCCAATATAAACAAAAATAATATAAACAAATATAATAAAAAACTCCGGAGAACTCGCTTTCGGTTCTCCGGAGTTATGAGTCTTGTTTTATTATTTAGTGACCGAGGTTCTCTGTTTCCGGTACGGTAACAGTCTGGTCATAGCATGTGAATATTTCATCAATCTTAGCTCTGTCAGGCTTAGGTGTTATAAGACTTACGACAGGAACTATGATGAGACCAGCTACCATTGTTGCAGCACCTGCATTGATAGGTGACTTAATGATAGGATGGAATATATTTATAACTGTAAATCCTACACCTACAATGTAGCTGGCCCATACAGCTGCTTTGGTGATGTTCTTGCTGTAAAGTCCGTACATAAATGGTGCCAGGAATGCTCCTGCAAGTGCACCCCATGAAACACCCATGAGCTGTGCGATAAATGTAGGAGGATTAAATGCTATTACCACTGAAAGGATAATGAAGCACATAACAAGTATCTGCATAAGTCTGAGCTGCATTTTATCGCTCATCTTTTTATCTTTTGAATTGTAAACTGGCTTGATCAGATCAAGTGTAAGTGTTGAACTTGATGTAAGTACAAGTGATGAGAGAGTTGACATTGATGCTGAGAATACCAGTACAACTACTATACCTATAAGGATATCAGGAAGTGTGGAAAGCATTGTAGGAACGATGTTATCGTATGCGATGCTTACAGTTCCATCATCAGCAGTTATCATTACTCCAGGGATATCTCCGAAAAGTCGTCCGAAGCCTCCGAGGAAGTAGCAGCCACCTGCAATTATTATAGCAAAGAAGGTAGATACAACAGTTCCTGTCTTAACAGCCTTTTCATCTTTGATAGCGTAGAATTTGTGAACCATCTGAGGAAGTCCCCAGGTTCCCAGTGATGTAAGGATTACAACGCCGAGAAGGTTAAGAGGATCCGGTCCAAAGAAGCTGGCGAAAAGTCCCTGGCTGTCTGCCAGTGCAGGAGTAGTAACAGTTGGGTCAGTTGGAATAACTGAAAGCTCCTTGATGGCATTCAGGAATCCACCCTGTCCTGCAAGTACAGAACCGATTACTGCGCAGATACCAATCAGCATTATTATACCCTGAACAAAGTCATTAAGAGCTGTAGCCATATAACCACCGATTACTACGTAAGCACCTGTAAGAAGTGCCATGATGATAACGCAGATACGGTAATCAATGTTGAAGGCCATTCCGAAGAGTCTGGATAGACCGTTATATACACCGGCTGTGTATGGAACAAGGAAGATAAATGCAATCAGTGAACCTACGATACGAAGTGATTTGGAATCAAATCTTTTGCCGAAGTATTCAGGCATTGTCTTTGCATCGAGCTTCTGAGTCATTACACGGGTTCTTCTTCCGAGAATGAGCCATGCAAGAAGGCTTCCTATAAATGCATTTCCGATACCAATCCAGGTGGAGGAAAGACCGTATTTCCATCCAAACTGACCTGCATATCCGATGAATACAACTGACGAGAAGTAGGAGGTACCGAATGCGAAGGCCGATATCCATGGACCTACGGTACGTCCGCCAAGTACGTAGTCATTAACGTTCTTAGCTTTGCTTCGGGAATAGATACCTATTCCAATCATGGCTGCAAAGAAGATGATCAGTAATAATACTTTGATAACCATTGTAGTTCTCCTTTAATATATAGTTTAATGATTTAATGCGCTAACGATTTAACGCGCTAAAGTGTATTATACAACTGTTTGGATATATGTCAAGGATTAGTAGACTAAAAAGATAATATTTGTTATTATGTGATTTATGGGATTAAGAGAAGATATCCCGAACGTGAAATGGAGTAATCCATATGTCATATAAATATAGGATTAGATAAGGATAGATTTGTTATGGAACTTGGAAAATGGAATATACTCAGAATAGACAGAATTAAGGATGTAGGCGCTTATCTGACGGATGGAAAGGGTCTGACCAATACCAGGGATGGCGGTGAGACGGATGTTCTCCTTCCGAAGAGACAGATTCCTGAAGGGCTTGAGATTGGCGATAATGTGAGAGTTTTTCTCTACCGTGATTCTGATGACAGGCTTATAGCTACTACAATAACTCCCCTGATAACGCTGGGAGAGGTTAAGAGACTTAAAGTAAAGTCTGTAAATGATATAGGTGCATTTATGGATTGGGGACTTTCCAGAGATCTGTTTCTTCCATTTAAGGAACAGACTGTGAAGGTGGCGCAGGAAAAGTCTTATCTGGTTAAGCTTTATATAGATAAGACCGGACGACTTGCGGCTTCCATGAAAATCTCAGATATGCTGAAGGGTGAGGATATATCCGGGATATTTAAAAATGGCGATCATGTAAATGGCATAGTATATAATGTAAAAAGAGATTTTGGAGCATTTGTTGCTTTAAAGAGTCCTGACAGTAAAGCTGACTCAGAGACTGATATAGAGAACGACTCAGATGACAGATATATTGCATCAGGTCTGATCCACTCCAGCGAGCTGTTCGAGAACATCTACGTGAGCGATGAGGTCGACTGCCGTGTTATAAAGGTAAGGGATGACGGCAAGATGGATCTTGCTATGAGAGATGAGATACCGAAGCAGATGGAAAAAGATGCTGAGATGGTATTTGATATCATTAAAAGCTATGGTGGAAAGCTCCCATTTACTGATAAAGCAGATGCGGCTCTTATCAAAAAGGAATTCGGTATAAGTAAGAATGCATTCAAAAGAGCAGTGGGAAGACTGCTGAAAAATGGACTTATCCGGATTGATGAAGATGGTATCGTTATTTTATAAGTGATCAGTATTCCTGGCTAAGCGAGGAATTAAATATTTATTTCAGGAGGAAAAAAATATGGCAGAAATAATTAGTACAGAGAAGGCGCCGGCTGCAATAGGTCCATATTCTCAGGCTGTAAAAACAGGGAATCTCATATATACCTCAGGAATGATCCCTATTGATCCGGCAACCGGAGCACTTGTAGAAGGTGGTATAGAGGTTCAGGCTGAGAGAGCTCTCATGAATGTAAAAGCTCTTCTCGAGGCAAGTGGTTCTTCTATGGACAAAGTGGTAAAAACAGTTGTTTTCATTAAGAATATGGATGATTTTGCAAAGGTAAATGAAATTTATGCAAAATTCTTTACTTCAAATTATCCTGCAAGGAGCTGTGTGGAAGTAGCTCGTCTTCCAAAGGATGTACTTATTGAGATGGAAGCCATCGCAGAAGTATAATCAGGTTAAAACAGGTATAGTATTACAGCAGCTTTCTCTTTTTGGGGGAGCTGTTCTCTTTTTTAAATCATATAAATGGAGCATGAAGTGAGAGTAGAAATTCTTGTCAAAAAAGACAGAGAAAACTTTATAAAAGAGTTCAATGCCAGTCTGAATGAAAAAAAGGCCAGGTATATTCTTGTTGTGTCTCCTGAGGATACTTTTAAGAATGGTTCTTCTGACAGGAAATATCTGGACGAAATGGCAGAAGCTTTGGCAGATATTCTGGATATGAATGAATCAGCAGTACTTGCAACGCCTAAAAAACTCTTTCAGTTTCCTAATAGGATTACGGGTGTAATGTTCAGAACTGATATGATTGAGGAAAGGCTTGATGATAGATTTTTATATAATTATGAAGCTGATTTCCTTCTTAGGCTTATCAGTAATAATGATTTTCTCGTGAACCAGAATATCGAGTATACCCAGGGTGATCCCGGAGATGGTAATTTCTACATGTTCCATGGAATATATGACAGAAGATGGTATATAGACAGTCTGAGAGACTTTTTCCTTCCTCTTACAGAAAGGTATGATGAGATACCTTACATGGTCAAGGTTTACATAATGTATGGCATAGTATGCAGATTAAATGCCAATCAGAATTATAATAATCGCCATGTTCTAAACGAAAAAGATATATCGGTATTTAAAGAGCTGATAGGAGAGATTCTACAGCATATAGATGATAATATAATAATGAGTGCCCGCAGATATCCTGTTTATAAGAGAGATTTCCAGTTCTGCAGAATGCTGCTCAGAATTAAGTATGAATATCTGGGTAAAGAAATGGATGGCGGCCTTTATCTTAGAAGCGTCAGGAGCGAGGCCGATACTGATTTTGATTCTGAGGAGTATCACTACAGTATAAATACCAGGTATCCGGCCCTTATGGTAATGTGTGAGGGGATGCCGGTATACAGCACATCCTATCTCAGGTGTAATATTAACCTGATGGATGTTAAGGGTGGACGACTTGAAATCGATGGCTCAGTTCCTGATATATTTGATAAAAAATATGTGAGGTACTTCTTTGAGACTGGTGGCAAAAGATATGAGCCGGAGTTTTGTGAGAGGTACAGTCTCACAAAATATTTTGGACTGTCAGCCTATAAGCGGTATCCGTTTCACGTCAGTATCCCTCTTAAAAACATTTCTTCAGATGGAATCAGATTCTATTTGGAGGAAAGGAAGAAGGATGATAGTCAGAAGTATGCGATATACTTTGAGTTCAAGTCCCATACCAGCCGGCTTTCATCATATCCAAGAAATTCATACTGGCATGCAGGAAAATATTTATTTACTAATGAGATATCTCCTGTTTCAGCAGGGGATTATGGTGTGAGTGCCATAAAAGTAGAGAGGTATTCCTGGGCTAAAATGGCGATTAAGGAGATGGCTGTGGGCTGGGAGCTGCTGACATCCTTCCAGAGTCACAGATTACATTTTCTTATGCTTAGAATGGCGTGGGTTATTACCTATCCGTTTTTTGGAAGAAAAAAGATATGGTTCTTCTTTGATAAGATATATAAAGGTGGAGATTCTTCAGAATACATGTATAAATACACGGTTCAGAAGATGAAGGAAAAGGATAAAGGAGCTCCTGAAAAGGCGTATTATCTGCTTGATAGTTCGGCTCCGGACTACAGGAGGCTTAAATCTGAGGGATACAATGTTCTCGCCAGAGGCAGCTATCTCCATAGACTTGTTTTCCTGAATGCAGATGTACTTGTTGCATCTAACTCGACGGTTTTTGCATTTAATGATTACTATCTGGAGAATTCCAGATATATAAGGGGAATCCCGGATTTTAAGGTGGCGTGTGTACAGCATGGTCTTTCCGTACAGAAGATCGCTGTGGCTCAGCAGAGGCTCCGTGATAACACCAGAAGATATTTTCTGGCGTCGAAGGTGGAGCAGGAAAATCTGCTGCATCCGGTATATGATTACAAGGATTACGATGTCCTTAGGATGACAGGAATTCCCAGATATGATGGACTGGTGAATGAAGACAAGAAACAGATAATGATATCACCTACCTGGCGTATGCAGTCGGCAAGACTGGTTTCAAGACATGAGGGCTTCGAGAGAGACTATAACGAGGAATTCAGAGAGACATCATATTTCAAGGTATATAACAGTCTTATCAATGACGAAAAACTTATCCGGGCCGCTGAAAAGTATGGCTATCGGATCAAGTTCGTGCTTCATCCGATAGTAAGTCCTCAGGCAAAGGATTTTGATACGAATGAATATGTGGATATCATTCCGTCCGTGGGAGATATGAGTTATGAAAAACTCTTCCGGGAGTCAAGTCTGATGGTTACAGATTACAGTGGCATACAGTTTGATTTTGCCTATATGAGAAAGCCGCTGGTCTATTATCATCCTGATGAGCTGGAGGCACATTACGAAGAAGGAACCTATCATTATGACACCATGGCTTTTGGTGAGATAGTGAGAAAAAAGGATGAACTGATAAATGTGCTTGCTGAATATATGAAAAATGGATGTGAGATGAAGGAACTGTATAAGATGCGTGTAGACAGTTTCTTTACATATAATGATCGTAACAACTGTTCCAGAGTTTATGAAGAACTGAAAAAAATGTAAGAATTTATTGGGGTGACTAGATGAAAAAAGATATATGGAAAATACTGGGAATTGAACCTACAAAGGATGAAGAGGAAATAAGAAGCGCCTACAGAACACAGCTGGTAAAGGTGAATCCGGAGGATGATCCTGAGGGCTTTAAACAGCTCAGAGAGGCGTATGATCAGGCTGTTTCCGAGGCCCTGAAAGGAGAAGATGATTCTACAGCGGCAGATAAAGAAGCAGAACCTAAGGATGATGTGGCTCTTCATATCGAAAAAGCTCATGAAATCTATATGGATATATATTCACGTATAGATGAGGAGAAATGGAAGCAGTGGCTCAGAGACGACATAGTTGAGGAACTGGATACCACGGACCGGGTAAGAGAACAGTTCCTGGCTTTTTGTATGTCACATTTTGAATATCCAGGCAATATATGGAAGCTGTTTAATAATACCTTTAACTTCATAGAAGAAAGAAAAAATCTGGCGGAAATGTTTCCTGACGATTTCCTTGGGTTTATAGAATACAGAACAAATGTTGATGATTTTGTTGACTATTATCTGATCCAGGACAGAGACAGTTTATTAAAAAAAGCTGAAGAGCTGGGGATAGACTTGTCGGTTAATGGTTCTCTGGAGGATTTTGAACCTGAAACCTATGATTCTGAATATGACTATTATTTAAAGGAATTGTCATTCCTTCCTTTGAGACTGGACAGGATCATGATGCATAGATATGCAGAATTTCTCGGAGATGGGCTTGACAGGGATGCTGAGGAAGAACAGCTTGCTGCAGAGGCAGAACTTCAGTCTATGAGAAATGCATACGAATATCTGAAGGATTCGGCTATATTTCATCCTCTCGAGCTTGTGGCGGTTATGAGAATTCTTTGTTTTGATGAAGAATATGAAAGAGCTGCGAGAATTGCCGAGGGAATAGTGGATCATGAGATAGTTGAAAAAGCAGGTGACTATACCTATGCTACCGCACTCTTTGTTCTGGCTTTATGTAAAAAGCAGTTAGGGACCAGAGATGAGGAGCTGGAGGAAAGAATCTATGGGCTCGCAGAGGAGATTCTTGACAGAAGTCCTGATTTTATTAAGGCTATTCAGACAAAAGGACTGATAGAGTATTACAGGGGAAACTATGAAAAAGCAAGTGAACTTTTTATAGAAATTCTGGATATCAATTCTCGTGACAGTGAAGTAATAATGCTTCTCAGAACCTCCAGTGAGGATGCGATTATCAGTTACCAAAAGGAACTGGAGACGGGTGAACTATCTATAAAAGATGAGATGGAACTTGCATGGGCTCTTTTCAGAACTGAACGTACGGACGAGACACTGGAGCTGCTGAAAACCTTTACTCCAGATGAGGAGAATTTTTACGGGTACAACAATCTCTACGGACGGTGCCTCTTCAATAAAGAAAATTATCGTGATGCATTTCCCTATCTTGAGAGATGGGTTGAAATGATAGAGGGCATATATAAGAAAAAAGAAAAAGGCGAAGAACTGACCAAAAAGGATGAAGAAAGGCTTACGAGAAGAGCATTTGCTTATTACCTTTATGCCAGCTGTTCAAAGGAACTTAAAAACTATGAGGTGGCAGAAAAGTATTATAAAAAGGCTATCTCTCTGGCAGGAAATAATGAGGATCTGAATGAGCTTTTCTATTATCAGGAAAACTATGGCCACCTGCTCATGGATCAGCTCAGATACCAGGAGGCTATGGATGTATGGAACTCCATGCTGGAAAGAGCCGGTCATTTCATACCTGCATATGTAAACAGACAGAAGACTGCTTTTGAGATGAGAGATGCCCAGCTGGTAATTGATGATTATTACAATATAACCAGGGATGCTCCTGATTATGCCGGCGCCTATGTGCTTGCTGCCAGAGTTTTCGATATCTACGGACAAAATGAGGATACATTATCTGTTTTCAAAAGAGCCGATGATGCAGGGGTAGAGAGTGACGAGCTGGATGCTATCAGGGCAAAGATTTTTTCCAGAAATAATGAATTTGATAAAGCATATGAAATATATAAAAGAATAGTTGAAAATATTGATGAGGAAAACAGTGATATCGTTAAAGACAGAGATAAGGTAGACCTGTATGCAGATATGGCCATACTTCTGATTCATGAGAGAAGTGGTGACAAGAGAGATGCTTATCTGATGGAGGCAGAGGAGATAGTAAAAAAGGGACAGAAACTGGACAAGGATAACAAAAGACTTCTCTGGATCCTGACAGATATATATGAGTGGACTGACAGAAATCCTGAGGCTACCTACAAGAAAATGTACAAGCTGTTTCCTGAGGATGCTAACATTTATTTTGAGTTTGGTGAATATTTCAAGAGAAAGCGTAATGAAAAAAATGCTGAGAAATACTATCGCAGAAGTCTTGAGGTGGATAAAGGGCATAGAAATGCAAATAACAGGCTGATGAATATCTATCAGTATAGATATAACAAGACTGAGAATCCGGAGGACTATAGAGAGGCTGTAAAATTTGCAGACAGGCAGCTGGAAAATGAGGCTGATGATTATTACTACATCGAGAGAGCCCTTCTCTATCTGGATGGTTATGAGCTGGAGAAAGCTTATGATGATGCCTGTAAAGCGGTAGAAATAAATGGTGATAATGTGTATGCGCATAATGCAAAGGGACTGGCTCTTTTCAGAATGAAGAAATTCAGGGAGGCCAGGGAAAGCTTTGATAACGCCATAAAACTCGAGGATAATGATACACAGAATCCATATATAAATGCGGCCAGATGTAGTGAGGCGCTTTGTGAATTTGAAAAGGCTTTAGAGTATCTGGAACTGCTTAAAACGAAATATGAACCGTCACTTTCCGTGCTGGATGATTTTGCCCATGTTTATCATAAAATGAGACAGTATGAAAAGGCAGAAATGATCTACAGGGAAAAAATAGA
Source organism: uncultured Lachnospiraceae bacterium (assembly GCA_902782695.1). GTDB lineage: Bacteria > Bacillota > Clostridia > Lachnospirales > Lachnospiraceae > Eubacterium_Q. The sequence goes on from CACZOE010000192.1 coordinate 8,898, forward strand.
AAGAAATATGAAGATGAAATCTTCTACCAATGATCCCTGGTATGACAGAAATATCATAGTAGATACATTTAGAAGAATAGAGTCGTTATATCTCATGGGAGATGATTTCAATGCAGTCAAAGTATTTGTAGAGCAGCAGACTCCGTTCCTGAAACAGGGAGGATATCTGGTGGTCCGTCCTACTGACAGATTTTCCGGTGGCGATGCCTTAAGAGCAGCCGAAATACTTCAGGAGCTGGGAGAATACTATCTTCTGACGGAAAGAGTGTATAAAAAGGCTATCTATTATTTCAGAAGAAGTATGGATCTTTTGTCCTGTGTTCATTTATCCAAATCAGAACGTCCGGTGCTGGCCAATATTCATCCTGAGAATACTACTGGTGACAAGGGCGAACTTGAACGTATCTCAAAACTTTATGTGTACACGGCTATGGCATATTTCTTTATGAAGAATAAAAAAAAGTGCAGGGAGTTTTCAAAACGTGGTATAGAGTGTATAATCAAAGGATATGGATCTTTAGACAGCTATATGAGCTATAAGCCTGAGAGACCACTCAGAATCAGGCAGATAGTTATGCTTACATATTTCCAGGGTGAGACTGAGGAAGCACTTAAGCTTCTGTCACAGGTTAAATCCTGCGCTTTCTGCTATTTCTGTAATTACAGTGATTGTTATGATTATTATCTGACACTGGCAAGAATTATGGAGATGGAGAAAAACACGGATCAGGCTCTGGAATACTATAAAAAAGCTTTTGAAATGTCTCCTGGCGATATGGAGGTATTCAGGGCGATACAGGTACTGGAGAGAGAATGATAATAGGAATAGATCTGGGAACAACAAACAGTCTGGTGGCTTATTATACAGATGAGGGACCACGCATTATCCCCAACAGGCTCGGGGAAAATCTGACTCCATCCATTGTCAGTATAGATGAGGAGGAAAATGTATACGTTGGAAAAACAGCTCAGGAAAGAATGAGGCTGTATCCCGAGACCAGCGCTGCTGTTTTTAAGAGGGACATGGGAAGTGATAAAAAGTATTTCCTCAGTGGAAAGAGTTTTACTGCGGAGGAGCTTTCTTCATTTGTCCTTAGAAGTCTTAAGGAAGATGCTGAAGCATATCTTGGTGAAGAGATAGAAGAGGCTGTTATCAGTGTTCCTGCATATTTTAATGACATGAGAAGAAAATCCACCAAAAGAGCGGGCGAGCTTGCTGGGCTTAAGGTGGAGAGAATAATCAGTGAACCTACGGCTGCTGCCATAGCTCACGGTCTTTATAATGAAAATAAACCTGCTAAGAACCTGGTATTTGACCTGGGAGGAGGCACGCTGGATGTTTCCATACTGGATTATTTTCCACCAATTCTGGAGGTCAGAGCGGTTGCGGGTGATAATTTCCTGGGCGGTGAGGATTTCACCGGAGTAATCGAAGATATCTTCTATAAGAAGAATAAAGAGATTAACAAAGAGGAACTGAGTTATAAGGAAAAACAGCTGATACATAAGGCGGCAGAGCAGTGTAAGAGAGAGCTTTCAGGAAGTGGAAGCGCTATAATGAAGTGCAGGCTGGGCGAGAAGGCTGTTGAAACAGAAATATCCTACACAGAATTTGATAAGGATTGCGAGGCTCTGTATGACAGAATCAGAATACCTGTAAAAAGAGCTCTTTCGGATGCCAGACTCAGACTCAGTGATATAGATAAAGTTGTGCTTGTAGGTGGCGGAACGAAGATGACCGGAGTGAAAACATTTGTCAGCAGAATGTTTCATACATTTCCGGATACCAGCATCAATCCTGATGAAGCTGTAGCTCTTGGTGCAGCCGTTCAGGGTGCTATGAAGGAGAGAAAACAGTCCATAAAGGAGGTCATCCTTACGGATGTATGTCCTTTCACTCTGGGAACAGAGGTGTCAGTAGAGCTTGGTGATGGTGTAAGAGAAAATGGTCATTACTGTCCTATAATAGAGAGAAATACCGTTATACCTGCCAGCCGAACTGAGAGATTTTATACAATTCATGATAATCAGACGAAGCTTACTATCAATGTTCTTCAGGGTGAGAGCCGTATGGCCAGGAATAATCTGGAACTTGGGGTAATGGAGATAGAGGTTCCAAGAGGCAAAGCTGGTGAGCAGTCAGTGGATGTGACCTATACCTATGATATTAATTCTATCCTTGAGGTTGAAGTAAAGGTTATTTCTACAGGACAGAAATATCGCCAGATAATAAAGGGTCAGTATACTGATATGACGGATGAGGAGATAGACAAGAGATTTAAAGAACTGTCCTATCTGAAGATACATCCGAGAGATCAGGAGGAGAACAAACTGATTCTTCTGAGACTGGAGAGACTGTATGAAGAAGCTCTTGGTATGGACAGAGATGTTCTTGAAAATGAAGCCAGAAAATTTGAACTTGCTCTTAACACCCAGGATAAAAGGCTTATAGAAAGTGAAAGAAAGAAGCTTAAGGAATTCCTGGATGGTTGGGAGAGCGAACTGTAAACATCTGTTTTATGGAAGGGTTGCAAGATGGATATTAAAAAACTCACAATTGACACGTCCCGTTTTGGCTGGGATGAAGTAACATCTGTTAATCGGGTGAGTCTCACTCCGGCTGGTTGCGCTGTTGATATGGGCGACGGCAGCGAACGTGCTGAGTATGTGTGTCAGGACTACATTATTAATAAACTGGGAAGACCTCATAGAAATGTAAGTATCATGTATACTTATTATCCTAAGGACAAGGACTGGCCTCAGAGAATAAGTGAAGCTCATGCTGATATGAAGATAGATTATCAGTGGGACTTTCCTTATGATGATTATCCTATATATGAGGGCGGTATCGGGAGAGACCATTCAGGAGAACCTTTTCAGCAGATGAGAGATATCAGAAAACATGGTGAGGATGTTGTACTTACTATTACAATTGACTGTTCTCTGGAGGATGAGTATCTCATCCAGATAGCAAAGGATATGAGAACCTTTGGAAGAATCAGACTCAGGATAAATCATGAATGTGCAGGAACCTGGTTCACGCATAATCAGAGATATACTTACAAGGAAATAGCAGATTTTTTTGTTAGATTTCATAACATAATCAAAGAGTATGCTCCAAATGTAACAACTGTTTTCTGCTCAGGGTTTATTACAGAAGAAGGCAAAATGGAGCAGGAGGATGATTTTATAGAGGCTTTTAAGGTGGCAGATGTCTGGTCAGGAGACAGATATATGGCACTGCATGCAGCATGGCCTTTTGAAATATGCGAAAAGGATTCCGATAGATGTTATTATCAGAGCGTTGATTCTATGAAAATACTCTTTCGCGATACCGTAGCAAGGCTTCGTGAAATAAATGGCGGAGTTCATAAGCCATTTTCAGCTTCTGAATTTAATATCGATGGAGATGTTACCGGACCGGTGCTTCAGGGACAAGGCCTCATAGCCTTTATGAAGTATTTGAGGGATGAAAAACCTGACTGGTTCAATAGTATGGCCTACTATCAGTTCCGTGACAGAGGAAGACTCGGTCTTGAACTTGAAGATCCAAACAACAGTGGTGTTGGAATCGAGCAGCCAGTTCTTCGTGAATATAAAGAGATGATCAAGGATGATTATTTTAATCCTGGAATAAAAGTTATAGAAGAACTTAGCAGTAATTTAACAGAGGGCTCTTTAAATAAATCCGAAAAAATGAGTGATATTCGGATGAGATGGGGCGGGGCAGAAGATTCAGACGGTCTGGAACTGAAGGTTCGCCTTGAAAAAGAACCTGTATTTTTTGATATGCTGCTTCCTAAAGAGATGAATCTTATGATTTCGGTTAATGGCAGATGGTTCTATAAATCTCCCGGGGTTAGTATAATAGATGTGATGCCGGCGTTTTATGAGGAAGGTTCACGGGAAGTGAAACCTGGTGAAGAGATATCAGTTCTGGTGTTTGCGCCACCGGCTGACGGAGAAAATCCTGAAACAGAAAGAAGTGACTGGGCTGAGAATTACTATACAGTACTCTCTGAACTTCCAAAGTTCAGAATAAGGTACGAAGCTAACGGTGTGATTGAAGTTTGATAAAACATGAGACTTGAAATTAGTCAGGAAACATGTTTTAATCATGTGTGCGTCAAAAGATAATTTGTTTATTTAATAGTAGGATAAAAAAATGGCAAAAACGGAAGTTCTTACAAAAGAAATGTATGAAGAATTCAGTGGCGGATCTGGTGGCCCTGGAACTCCCGGTGGAAATAATAACCGGGACGGAAAAAAAGAAATTCCGGTTAAAAAAATTGTCATTTTTTTAATTGCAATTTCTGTAGTGACTGCATTTATTCTTTGTGCAGTCTATTTCGTAGGACTTTACAGTAACGGAATTCCTTCTGATACCAGAGTATATCTGACTGAGAGAAATAATCTGGTTTATCTGTCCTGGGATTCTCCTACAGGAGAGATAATTCGTGGTTATAAGGTGAAAGTAACTGATATGGATGATGCTTCCTCAGGAGAAAAGGTTCTGTTTGAACAGGAGTACTCTCTGGCTGAGATTTCTTCAGAGACTGGAAGATGCGAAGTGGTAATTCCGTATGAAGCAGCTTATGGCGGGAATCGTAAATACAGTATAAATTCTGTAAAGAAGCAGAGTATTATCGGACTCAATCTGGAGCGTGAGGGAACAGCCGGTGTAAATGTTACGTACAATATAAAGCAGCCGGACAATTATCGGACAGATTATAATGTTGATCTGAGTTCGGGACGTATCAGCCTTTCCTGTGTTCGAGGCGGTGAGGGTGAATATACTCTTTATCTGAAAAAACCTACGGGCGAAAAGGAAGCTCTGGCATATTCTACAACAACGGACGGAGAGATAACACTTGATGCCATGTTTGGAGATGCAGGATTTGGACTTCCGAACTGGGGAGAAGAGTATACATTTTCCATTGAGTGTTCAAATATAGCTGATCAGCTTGTATTTTGTGATATGAATTATGATGCCATATCTCTTGGAAGAGAAGAATTTCTTCCATATGTTCTGGAGTCTTCATATTCCAGTGATGGTAAGAACAGATATACATTTACCTGGAATGAAACAAAAGGAAGTGGATACAGTGTATCTGTACTGAATAAAGCTGACGGAAGCTGGCAGGAACTTAAGAGCTTTTCAAATCAGGAAGAAAGAGTTTTTGAAACTGGAAAACTTGATCCGTGTTGTGAATATACATATAAAGTTGAAGTGCTGAATCCTTCAGAACTGGCTTCTCCTGAAGTGAGTGTAAATGAACTCTCATTTTTCACTGACCCCTCTGCGGAGTTTGCAACTGTATGGCCAGTGGCAAATCTTCCTGTATATAAGGAAAGTAAAGGTGATGAACAGATCAATTTTGTAAGTGCCGGAAATGCAGTTACAGTTCTTGATGAAGTGGATGGAAGATTTCTTATCAGACTTGGCATGGGTGATGGAGCTGCAGAAGGTTACATTGATTCAAACAGATGCCTGATAAATCTCCCTGAATATATGGGAAATATGTGCTTATATGACATAACAAACAGTTATGCTGCTACTTATACCGTACATGGTTATGCTATTCCTGGAATAACAGGAGCGGTAGCAAGTGGTTATGATAAGGTTCTCTTAAATGATGGTACATTTATCGTTCCACTTCTGTATCCGGCTGCAGTAAGACTTGCTTCTGCAGGTACGGTAGCCAGACAAAATGGATATATACTTAAAGTTTATGATGCATTCAGACCAAATGCAGCTACGGTTTCATTATATAAGTCTATAGCTGATGCATGGAAATATCCTGTTCCGGATCATGTATTCTCCAGAATAACTGTAGGTGATTATCTGGATGGTAAAAAGGCAAGTGTAATTGAACTTTCGGATCTGAAAAAGGCGGTTAAGGCTGCTGAATCAGAAGATGGTGACGAAACCATGCAGAGCGAGGAAGCTGTTGCTGGCTCTGAAGACGAAAAGAAGAAAAAGAAGAAAGATGATAAAGCGGATGAGGAAGTAGAAGCAGAGAATTCTTATGGAAAGACCATGACGGGATCATCTGGCGAGTATGATCTGGATTCCTTCCTCGATTCAAAGGTTTCACCTCATAATATAGGAAATTCTGTTGATGTGACTCTGGTAAAGCCTGATACGGGAGCAGAGCTGGAAATGCAGTCTGGCATTAATGATATAAGCGTTTTCTCACTTCCGGAGCAGAATAACGAGTCTTCAAATCTGCTTAAGAGTATTATGGAGTCCTGTGGCTTCAGCCTGAACGCAACTAAGTGGTATCACTTCCAGGATAATAATGTATCAGAGAGCTTTGATACAGTTGCTGTTATAGAAGGTTTATCCATCGAAGGCTGGAAAAGAGATGAAAATGGATGGAGATATAGAAATGCAGACGGAAGCTATGCGACTGGTACTGCTACTATAAATGAAAAAGAATATAGTTTTGATCAAAATGGTTATATGGAGGAAAGATAATGATCAAATTATTAAACAAGAAAATCGGGTTACTTACGCTGGTAATAGTAATGGCGTTTGTAATGCTTAGTTCACATGCAGTACATGCAGATCAGTGGATGGAAAGCGAAGATGGTGATACCATGTATGTCCTTGATGACGGTTCAGCGATAACCGGACTTCAGGTGATTGATGGAAAGACCTATTACTTCAACGAGGCTGGAATCATGCAGACCGGTCTGGTGAATGTTGGTGGAGTAAAGTATTACTTTAACAGCGACGGAGAAGCAAAGAGTGGATTTGTTACTTCAGGAAAAAATACTTACTATTCTGATGCAAGTGGAAAGCTGCAGTCAGGCTGGGTAAAGAACAAGAATAATATATACTATTTCGATAAATCTTCTTTAAAGATGGCTAAGGGCTGGACAAAGATAGATGAGAAGAAATATTATTTCGATTCTGATGGTAAAGCTCTCAGTGGCTGGCAGGAAATTGACGGAAAGAAATATTACCTTGGAAAAAGAGGAAAGCAGTTTACAGGATTTAAGAAGATAGAGAAGAAGAGATACTATCTGCTTAAGGATGGCGGACTTCAGACCGGCTGGATGAAGAAAGGAAAGAATAAGTATTTCTTTGATGATAATGGAGTGCTTGCTACAGGCTGGAAGAATCTGAACGGCGTTAAGTATTATTTCTATAAACCAAACAACAAAGCCGGAAAACCTATCGGTGCTATGGCTAAAAATACAACAATTGACGGAAAAGAACTTGACAAGAAGGGAAGATGGGTAGGTTCCACACCTGATGGAATGGACAAAAAAGCTGCAGGGCAGAGCAGTGCTACCAACTATCTGATTCTTGTTAACTGCAACATCCATTATGTTGCTATCTATAAAGGAAGCCAGGGAGCCTGGACTCCTATATACAAATGGCAGTGTGCAGATGGCGCTGCCGGTACTCCTACTGTGAAGGGTTCCTTTACTACTGCCCAGAAGGGTTATTACTTTGATAAATTTGGAGTAAGATGTTTCTATTATACACAGTTCTACGGTGATTATCTGTTCCATTCAGTACTCTGCAATGAGAACGGAGATGTAGTAGACGGAAGAGTTGGAATGGGTCTTTCACATGGTTGTGTCAGACTTGCCAAAGAAAATGCAAAATGGATCTATGACAATATACCTACAGGAACAAAGGTAGTGGTTTACTAGAAAAGAAAGGACATTAGTTATGAAAAACAAGCAATACCCATTTTACGAAGTCCCGGAGATGGAAAATCTGAAAGACATGATCAACAAGAAGGCGGCATTTATCCCAGATATGACTGCATTTGTCTATCCCTGTGAAACAGGTGAGATGAGAAAAACTTATCTGGATCTGAAAGAGGATGTTGATGCTTTCGGAGCATGGATGTACAGCAAAAATTTAATGGGAAAGCATGTAGCTATAATAGGAGAAAATTCCTATGAATGGCTGGTTGCATATTTTGCTACTATAAATGGTGGAAGCGTTGCAGTTGCAATTGATAAGAGTCTTCCAGAGGATGAAGCTGCTGCACTGGCAAAAACTGGTGAAGTTGAAGCTGCACTTGTTTCAAATACATATTTTGAAAAGCTGAACAATAAGGTGTCAAATAATTGTTTCAACCTGAAGGAGTTTGATAACATTCTTTCAGAAGGAAGACAGATAATAAAAGATGGTAAGGCTGATGAGTATTTTGCTTATGAAATACAGCCTGATAAGACAGCTACTATTCTTTTTACTTCCGGAACTTCAGGAGTAAGCAAGGGTGTTGAACTAACTAATCATAACATTGCATATGAGATAGTTCATACAAGTATGCTTTTTGAGCCACGAGGAGGAGTACTTGCGGTACTTCCGTTCCATCATGCATTTGGTCTGGTGGTTGGTATTCTCATGGTTGTCAACTATGGCTTCCCTATCTATATAAATAAGAGTCTTAAGTATGTAAAGAAAAATATGGAAGAATTTGGACCACAGACTATGTTCCTGGTTCCTATGTTTGTTGAATTCTTCCATAAGCAGATATGGAATGAGATAGCAAAGAAGGGTGCCACAAAGGCATTTAAAGGACTTATGAAGTCTACTGATCTTCTGCTGAAGACGGGTGTTGATGTCAGAAAGAAAACCTATGGATCTATCCAGAAGGTATTTGGTGGAAACCTTGAGTATATTATCTGCGGTGGAGCTGCTCTGGATCCAATGTATGTTAAAGAATTCCGTACCTGGGGAATAGAGATCCTTAATGGATATGGAGCTACAGAATGCTCTCCATGTACTGCTGTAAACCGTCCACTCTTTAAGAAGGACGGAAGTGTCGGATATCTGGTTCCCGGAATAGATGTAAAGGTTACCGATGAAGGTGAAATAGCTTTCAGAGGTGAACTGGTTATGAAAGGCTATTACAAGAATCAGGAAGCTACTGATGCAGCGCTTATAGATGGCTGGTATCATACAGGCGACCTGGGTTATGTGGATGAAGATGATTTCATTTTCCTTACAGGAAGAAAGAAGAATCTGATCATACTCAGTAACGGAGAAAACATTTCTCCTGAAGAACTTGAACAGGATATTGCCCGTGACGATGCAGTTCAGGAGGTTCTTGTATACGACGAAGGTGGCAAGATAGTTGCTGAGGTATTCCCTGTAGAAGAACATATGGGTGATGCTACATATTTTGAAAAGCTGAAGAATAAGGTGAATAAGGGACGTCCAATGTATAAGCAGATCACCCGTATCAAGCTTCGTGAGGAAGAATTCATCAAGAATGCCAGCATGAAGATCGTTAGATATAAAAACATTCCAAATAAATAAAAAAAACTTGCGTCATACTCCATGCTGTGATATAGTGGTGGTCTGTGATGCTAAATAATCCTTGTTTCTGTCTGCACTGCGGGAGGTTATGAAGACAGCCCAACTAATTAGACAGAAACCAAAAAAAGTCCATAAGGAGGTGCGAAAGAATGAACAAGTATGAGATCGCGTTAGTACTTAGCTCTAAGGTTGATGACGAAGCAAGAAATGCTACACTTGAGCGTGTAAAGAATCGTGTTACGAAGTCTGGAAGTACTATCACTGACATCGATGACAAGGGTAAGCAGAGACTTGCATACGAGATTCAGGATATGTTAGAGGGATATTACTATTTCGTTCATTTCGAAGGTCCGGATGATGCTCCAGCATTCATCGAAAGACATCTTCGAATCTACGATAATGTCATCAGATTCTTAATCGTTAAGCAGGACGCGTAATTTTCCGAATATATAGGAGGAGTCCTGAATGAACAAGGTTATATTAATGGGACGTCTTACAAGAGACCCCGATATCAGATATTCAAATTCACAGAGCGGTGAGCAGCTTGCAATCGCAAGATATACACTTGCCGTAGACCGCAGATTTAACAGAAGAAATGGCGGAGATAATCAGCAGAATGCAGATTTTATCAGCTGTGTTGCATTTGGAAGACAGGCTGAATTTGCTGAGAAGTACCTGAAGCAGGGAACTAAGATTGCTGCAACAGGTCGTATTCAGACCGGTTCTTATACAAATAAGGATGGTCAGAAGGTATTCACTACTGAAGTAGTTATTGAAGAGCAGGAGTTTGCAGAGAGCAAAGGTTCTAACTCCGGATCACAGGGAGGTTATGAGCCACAGAGTGCACCTTCTCCAGAAGATGCAAATGCTGATGCATTTATGAATATTCCTGAAGGCATCGAGAATGATCTGCCATTTAAGTAGGATATGTATGTGAAATAGGTGAATTTGGATACATATAATTCATGGAGGATAAGTTTATGCCATATAATAAAGAAGGTGGAGCAGCACCTATGAGAAGAAGACCTATCCACAGAAGAAGAAAGGTCTGTGTGTTCTGCTCTGATAAGAATCAGGTAATTGATTATAAAGATGCAAATCTTCTTAAGAAATATGTATCTGAAAGAGGAAAGATTCTTCCTCGTCGTATAACAGGAA